>CALCGQ010000137.1 GCA_937901015.1 uncultured Bacteroidota bacterium
ATTCGAGGAAATCAAATTAAGGCAGTTCTTGGAGTAGGAAATAAAAAATCAGATTATAAAGAAAGCGATGTTAAAAGTATTCAGCGTTTGGCCGATGTTGCCTGGGAAACTGTGCTTAGGAAACAAGCAGAAGAAAAAATACATGCTGCCGAAAAAAATCTACAAAATACATTCGATTTATCGCCAAGTATTATTGCTAAAGCAAATATGAACGAAGGTCGTTTTACTCAAGCGAATAAAGCAGTAACTAAAATTCTTGGTTATACTGTTGACGAATTTACGTCTAAACCATATATGGAGTTTGTTCATCCAGATGATTGGCAAAGTACAATTGATATCGCTACAGAACAGCTGAAAGGAAATGACGTTACATTTTTCGAAAATCGTTATTTATGTAAAGATGGGTCCTATAAATGGATGGCCTGGCATGGAACAAAACCAGATAAAAATGGCATAGTTACTACTATAGGGTCGGACATTAATGAGCGCAAAATAATTGAGCAGCAAATTATTGAAACGAAACAATTTTATGAAGATATAATTGAAGGAGTACAGGATGGGATTTGGGTAACCGATAAAAACGATGTTATTTTTTATGCAAATAAAGCAGTAGAAAAAATATCAGGTATGCCCCGTGAACAAATTCAAGGTAATAATATATTAAAAGATTTTCCTGAAGAAATTACAGGAGAACTTGTCAAGTTTTATCAGCAAGCAAAAAAGGAAAAAAAGCCAATATGGTACGACATCAAAGTAACAACACTTGCAAAAATTGATACCTGGCAAAATGGTTGGCTTATTCCGCAATACGAGAATGAAAAATTTACCGGGATTATTTGTACAATCCGTGATGTAAGTGAACGAAAAAAGGCAGAAAGCTCTGTAAGGAGACTTTCCACTGCAGTGAAACAAAGTCCATCTATGGTAGTAATTACTGATACAGAAGGAAATGTGGAATATGTAAATCCTAAGTTTACAGAATTAACTGGTTATAGCAGTACTGAGGCGATAGGACAAAAATCAAATATTTTAAAATCTGGTAAACAAGATACTGCATTTTATAAAGAAATGTGGCAAACAGTAGATTCAGGGAAAGTTTGGAGGGGCCAATTTCATAATAAAAAGAAAAATGGAGAATTGTTTTGGGAAGCAGCTTCTATCTCAGCCATACTAAATGAATCGGGTGATGTAATTAATTTTATTAAAATTGGAGAAGATATTACTCAACAAAAAAATACTGAAATGGATCTCAAAGCAGCCTTGGAGAAAGCAAGGGAAAGCGATAGGCTCAAGAGTGCATTTCTCGCTAATATGAGCCATGAAATACGTACCCCGATGAATGGGATTCTAGGTTTTGCTGGATTACTCAAGGAGCCTGGTCTTATAGGTGAAAAACAACAAGACTATATTGGAGTTATTGAAAAAAGTGGTGCCAGGATGCTCAATATTATAAACGACATTGTCAGTATTTCAAAAATAGAATCAGGACAAGTGGATATTTATATTAGCAATTTGAATATTAATGAGCAGCTTGAATATATGTACGCGTTTTTTAATCTGGAGGCTGAAAGTAAAGGCTTAAAACTATCATTTAATAATTCTTTGCCAAATAACGAAGCTAGCATTAAAAGTGATCGTGAAAAATTATTAGCTGTTCTAACTAACCTTGTTAAAAATGCCATTAAATATAGTGATAAAGGATCCATAGAAATTGGATATGTAAAAAAGAATAATTTCATTGAGTTTTATGTTAAAGATACCGGTATTGGCGTCGAACAAGATCGACAGGAGGCAATCTTTGAACGATTTATTCAGGCCGATATAGAAGATAAAAATGCTTATCAGGGAGCAGGTTTAGGTTTAGCAATTTCTAAAGCGTATGTAGAAATGCTATATGGGAAAATATGGATTGAAAGTAAAAAAGGAATCGGCTCAACATTTTATTTTACTGTTCCTTGTAATTACGAAATTCAAGAAACTATTACAATTACAGAAAACATAATAAAAAGTGATTCGGGTATTCAACTTAAAAATCTAAAAATATTAATTGTCGAAGATGACGAAACTTCCAATATGCTATTGGATACGATACTTGAAAAAATTGCAAAGCAAATATTGCATGCTGCAAACGGAGTAGATGCCATTGAACTCTTTGATAATAATTCTGATATCGACCTAATACTAATGGATATGAAAATGCCAGTAATGGATGGTTATGAGGCCACTCGCAGGATAAGAGCTAAAAACAAAGAAGTGGTAATTATTGCTCAAACTGCCTATGGACTTTTGGGAGACAAAGAACTAGCTATTGAGGCTGGGTGTAATGCTTATATTAAGAAACCAATCGTAAAAAGTGAATTGTTCGCTTTGATTGAACAGAATACTTAAGAACTGTAAAAAACTAGTTATTAGGAATAATAACAATATGTATAAAGTAATATTGAGTTTAATACTCGTTTGCTTGGGTTCAAAACTCCTGTTGCATGCGTCCACGCTTGCAAATTCATATATTTTATGATATATGATTCCCTCGCTATATTGAGTTTTTAACCCTTACTCAATAATCGCACTATCAATAATAAATAGCACACTAAGAAATAGCGAGCTGTAGATTGTAAACTTGGTTTACTTGATTATTATATTTGGTATATAAATTAATCATTGGAATTTATTAAGATTTGGGTTACAAAACCAAATCACCAACTGTGGCACAAAATTTCTCTATTTAGAATTCTTCTAAATAATAAAAATAAATAGTATATTTACCACATAATATAAATGTGTGGCTAAGGTAGTTCTAGATTAACATAGATATTAATCATAACCTTCCTACTAAATTTTTTACCAATTTAATAGACATAACTATGACAACAGTAAATGTATACCTAACTTTCAACGGCAATTGTGAAGAAGCATTTTTGCATTATAGTTCGGTATTTGGAGGTGAGTTTGACCATCTTGGCAGGTTTAGCGAAATGCCTGAAAATCCAAAATTTCCAATTTCAGAAGAAGATAAAGAAAAAATAATGCATGTTTCAATGCCAATTAGCAAGGAAACTTTTCTCATGGGAAGTGATGTTGCTGGTGAATGGTCAGCAACCTATAAAGAAGGAAATAATTTTTCTGTATCAATTAATACTGCAACTAAAGAGGAAGCAGACAGACTATTCGAAGGTTTATCTCAGGAAGGTAAAGTTATTATGCCAATGGATGTAACATTTTGGGGTTCATACTTTGGCAATTTTGTGGATAAGTTTGGAGTTCAATGGATGATAAGTTGTTATGCAGACGTAAAAAATAAATAATAAATATAGTAATATGAAAAAAGGAAGTATAAAAGTAAGTGTATTATATACACTCAGTGAGGGAAGTACATTCGATATGGATTATTATTGCAATAAGCATGTTCCAATGTTGGCTGGATTATTAGGCGATGCAGTTATAGGTGCAACAGTTGAGCAAGGTCTAGGTGGAGTTGAACCTGGTTCAAAACCTACATATGCAGCGATGGGAAATCTATATTTTGAATCAATGGAGTCATTTCAAAATTCATTTGGTCCAAATGCAGAAAAGATAATGGGTGATGTACCTAATTATACGAATATTGAACCAATTGTTCAAATAAGTGAGGTAATGATATAGTTAAGTTAAAGAATGACAAGTGATAAGGTATATGCAACATTATAAGGAATTCCAACTATTTGTATAAATGCTGTGCTTATACCTTATTATTTACCTTTCCTAAATTAAGATCTTATTAGTATATTTGGATTTAAATAGAACTAATGGATTCGAAGAAAGCAGCACTCAGATTATCAGCTTTCATTTATGCAATGGTGGCATTACTTCATATCACAAGATTAATTACTGGCGTTGATTTAATTGTGCATAATTGGTTAGTACCTTTATGGATGAATATTGCAGGTGCAATTATCACAATTGTGCTAAGTATCTGGATGTTTAGGTTGTCTACAAAGTAAGGAAGTATTGTACTATTATTGATTAGTTGATGCAACAAATATTATTCAACCATATACCAAAAACTGGTGGAACGACCCTCCGCATTATTTTAAATAAAGTCTATGGTATTGATAAAGTTTTCTTTATTAATAGCAAGGATATAGCAGAATCATTCCGGAAATTTAATAACCTAAGTAAGAATCAAAGAAACAGCTATTCAGTTATTTCAGGTCATGGAAGTGATCTTTTCTCAGAGTTAATAACAGATCCATATAGAATTAGTTTATTACGAGATCCAATTTCCCTTTTTCTATCCCAATACAATTATTT
>CALCGQ010000138.1 GCA_937901015.1 uncultured Bacteroidota bacterium
GTAGGGGTGGTGTTAACTTAACATTATCAGGTAATGCAGCAAGTTGGGGTAATGAGTTAAAAAAAGGTATTGATCTTGCAATACATTTTTACAACGACACTTGCGCTAAAAACAGGGTTCAACTGATATATGAGGATAATCAATTTAATGCACGTCAGGCAGTAAGTATAACCAAAAAACTAATTGAAGTTAACGAAGTTGATATAATCATATCAGGCTATACACCCATTGTTAAAGCAACAAAAGATATTACAAACAAGTTTGAAGTACCACTCATTGCAACCTTAACAAGTGCCGAAGGAATAACAGATGATCTGCCATGGGTATTTAGGGATTTTGTACTTGAGTCTGCATACATGCCTCTCATTGCTGATTATCTAAAAGAAAATACTGATTTTAACACCGGCACATCTCTTGTAATTAATGATGACTTTGGTTTGGACTCCAAGAAATATTTCACTCAGGCATTTGAAGAAAAAGGAGGGAAAATGTTGAGTGGTGAACTATTTGATGCAAGCACATTGGATCATAGAACCAAAGTGAATAAACTACTATCTCAAAATCCTGATTTCATCCTTGTTGTTGGTCGGGGATCCGCTTTAATTAATGCTTGTCGGCAAATTAGTGAGCTAGACCCAAATATTCAAATAATTTCTTCAGTTTCAATTAATGATAGTAATATTTGGAATGGGCTCGGTGCTGCATCTGAAGGAGTAATATATGCCGAAACCGATCTAAATACTGATAATCCAGAATTTATTATTGCAAACAAACTCCATAATAAAAAACATAATTACCAATTGAATTGGGTAAACATTTATGGTTACTCAATTGGGAAATACATATGTGAGATATTATACAATAATGGTAACCATAAAAAGAGTATCCAACAAGCACTTCAAAACCTTAACACACAAAGCTTACGAGGACAGCTCATCATGAGCGATAACAGAGAGATAATTTCACCAATATCCATAACTAAAAAGATAAATTAATATCAGATATTAAGATTAACCAAACTGAAAATCATGAATAAACTTTACTCAACCTTCTTAGTATTATTACTAACATTATCAGGATTTGCTCAAGATCAATCAATCAGCGGATTTGTATTTGATAAACAATCAGGTAACCCTCTACCTGGTGCAAATATTGTCATAAAAGACACTCAAATCGGTGGTGTAACTGCAGAAAATGGATTCTTTGAGATCAAGACAAAATTGGAAGAACAAGTTATACTAAAAGTAACATATATTGGCTATTTAGCCATTGAAATAGGTGTATTGCCAGGAGTTAAGAATATTATTATTAATATGGAACCTTCTTCCCTTATGGGAGAAGAAGTAATTGTTAGTGCTTCAAGGATAAGTGAAAATATTAGGAAAGCTCCTGCAACAATTCAAAAAATAAATCATAAACAAATAGTAAACTCACCATCTGGCGACTACTTCCAAAGCCTTGGTAACTTGAGAGATATTGATATTATTAATAATAGTATCGGCTTTAAAATATTTAATACCAGAGGTTTTAACTCCACGGCTCAACTTAGGGCAGTTCAATTGATTGATGGTATTGACAATCAATTACCTACAATCAATATTGTACCGGGTAATATGTTTGGTGTAAGTGACATTGACATTCAAAATATTGAAGTTATATCAGGTCCTTCATCTGCAATTTATGGTCCTAATGCCATGCAAGGTGTACTTAGTTATAAAACTAAAGATCCATATGAATACAAGGGTGTTACCGCTCAGGTTAAAGGAGGTAATAGAGAATACTTTGAAGGTCAATTTAGAATCGCTGAAACATTTTTTAATAATAAACTTGGAATCAAAGTAGTTGGATCATATATGAGAGCTAAGGATTGGCAATCGGATTATATTTATGGCAACCAATTGGCAAACCCAAATATCCAAAAGAAAATAATGGGTGAAATGCTTCTTGACCCATCATATTCAGAATTCGTAAATTATTATTCAACAGTTGACCCAAGTACTGCTCCTTTTACAAAAGTTATTATGCCAGGATATTCAGAAGAAGAACTTTTTAATGGTGACATTAATAATATGAAACTATCGGGATCATTGTACTATAAGTTTTCAAAGGATATACAGGCAAAGTATGTGTATAGATATTCAACTGGTACAAGCTTATTTATGGGTAACAACAGAGCTCCTTTGGATGGATTCTACCAGCAACTTCACATGGTTGAATTTACAGGAAAAGGATTAACATTTCATGCATTTAGATCAAACGATAATACAAACAATACATATACTCTTGTTGGAGCTGGAGTTAATTTAGGTTTTGCAAGTTTGGGCGGAGTTGATGCAAAATTCTTACCTGCCTATGTTAATGAAATACAATCATTATCAAACAACTATACAAGCCCTCTAACTCCTGAACAATTAGGCCAGGCAATAGCTACAGGATCCCAAGCTGCAGAAAACTCTTGGCTAGAACCTGGTACTGATGCGTTTAATACTGCCTATGATAAGATTAAAGAAACAACACCTCCTGCGGGAGCTCATTACAAAAGTAAAACTACTCTTTACCATGTAGATGGGATGTATGAACATAGTTTTAAAAACATTGATTTTAATGTTGGTGGTTCGTTCAGGAACACAAAACCAATTTCAAATGGTAGTGTTTTTGCCGACACACTTCAAAAAGATGGAAGCTACAGGCAGATTGACATTAGTGAATATGGAGGTTTTGTGCAAGGAATTGGACATATTCACGATGATATTATTAAACTATACGCATCGGTAAGGTTTGATAAAAGTGACAATTATGACTGGCAGGTATCTCCTCGTATTGCAGTTGTGACATCGATCGGTAAAAACAATTTCAGATTAAGTGCCCAATCGGCATTTAGAGCACCAGCTATTACCGATCAATATCAATACTTAAATCGTGGTGCTGATATAGTTCTTGGTAATGTTGATGGATTTGGTAACTGCTACACCCAGAGCTCAATAAACAATTACTATACTAGTGGAATGGACTCTTCCCTATTGATTTCAACGCAAGTTGCCGCCGTTGTACCTGAACAATTAAAATCCATTGAATTTGGATATAATGGATCATTTTTCAATAAAATGCAAATTGAGTTTAGTACCTATTATAGTAGGTATTCTAATTTTATTGCCTATCAGCGTGTTGGGAGACCTAAGGATGGAATTGCCGGAGAGCAGAGTGGTATTGATGACATGAAGAATAATAATTACCAGAAATATAATGTCGCCACAAACACAAAGCAGGATGTTGACACTTATGGTGCTAGTATTGGTATTGCTTATTATTTCAATGAAAAATACAATGTTCTTGGTAATTACACTTTTAGCAATATTGATTCAACCAATATTGATCAAGATGTAATACCTGGATTCAATACTCCAAAGCATAAAGTAAATATTGGGTTCAACGGAAATAAGGTTATTGGTAATCTAGGTTTCAATTTAAACTGGAGATGGTCTGATTCATACTATTGGGAAGCTGTATTTGCAAGTGGTCCTGTTCCTTCTTACACCACTTTGGACGTACAATTAAATTATTCCTTTCCAAAATTATTTTCCACACTAAGGGTTGGAGGATCAAATATTCTGGGTGAAGAATATATTCAAGCATATGCGATGCCACAGATAGGAGCATTTTATTATGCCAGCTGGACATTCGATTTGAACTTTAAATAACTTATTACTAACTTCTCGTCCTCGTTTGCACCTTAAATCCGCATGTTGTTAACTTAAGAATATAACAACTCTTGCGAGAACCGAAGCGACGAAAAATATCGCATCAAACCCACCCCAACCCCTCCAAGGAGGGGAGTTGTAGTAGCTAACTAACAATAGACCAGCAGACAAACAACGTTTGTAAGGTAAACATTTACAACTCTAGCCAACTCTAGCTAAAGTCTGAAGAAAAGCTAGTGCGAGGGGACTTGGCTTAATATCAGCTCATTACAAATTGTTAAACTTGGATACAAAGAGGCATAAAGCACGCGAAAAATTCGCGCGCTAGCGTAAGAAATATTATTTAATATCAGACTACTCAAAATTTTGATGAACCTGACGTAAGTACTTTTCCATAAACCCCAGATTTATATGTTGTGGGTAGTTAGCCCATCTATCTTCAAGAAGTGATTTGTACTGCTTAACCATATGGATAATTCTATCTTGTCTGTCCATTACTTCTTCACCTTTATCGATGGCGTCAAGAATCTCAATATCGATCGTTCCATTGTTTTGAACTGACATGAAAATTGGATGTATGGCGGCTTCTGTTGAAAGTCCCAATTCAGCAAAACTCCCTCTAAATCCCCTGATTCTTCCCAAAAAGTTCATATCAACACTACTTTTACCATGATACCCATCTCCAAGTATATGGAAAATATGACCATTTTTCAATACATCTCTGGCTTTGTAAAGTGATTTAAAAAGCTCTGCATTTGAATGATCCTTGAATATAATGAGTTTAGGTTGAGCATCTTTTTTTAGACCCACAAACTTCATGGAATCAGTACCCTTCTCTCTAACAACAGTGTAGAAATCATTATACCCTATTAATGGGAAAAATGGGATGGCTGTTTCGGCTAATCCCCAATGACTATTCAGCACGATAACACCCTTATTTTTTTTATAGCTACGTTCAAATTTATCTAAACCACTAATATTGAGATACTGATTAACTGCTTTTTTATTAAAATGAGAAATCGCCATTGCACGCCATGCTTTTACAAAGCTGCTAACAAATAAATCAGGCAACATATCATTCATACTATGTTGTTTATCAATATTTGAAAGAAACTCTTTAAGCAATAGCACCCGACTTTTAAATTGCTTATTTCGAACATAATCTGAATCAAGGAATTGCAATATTTGATTCGATCCCCATCCGTACGGGATATATTTTCCAGCAGCTGGAGTATTAAGAAACTTTACTATTCTTTTTGAATTTTTTGGTGTTATCAGCCTCATAAGTACAACAAACTAATTATCTGAAATTAAACCAGATATATACTGAATTGTAGGATTATCGACAATTGCATCAATATCTAATTTTTGTCCAAACTTCTTTTCTACTTCATCAAAAGCAACAAATAATCGGAGTGAATCTGCACCCAATTCCATTATATTATCTTTAATTCCGATTAAATTTACTTCTAATATTCTTTCAAATATTTCTATCAGATCTTCTTGAAGCGGATTTTCAGCTTTAACAACTTCTTTACCTTCCACATTCATATTCCAATCAGGCTCAGGTAATTCTTTCTTCACTGTTTTACCAATATCGTTTTTTGGTAATGATTTTAGTTTAACAAAATAAGTTGGAACCATGTAGCTTGGCAACATTCTAAGAACTGCGATCTTTAAATAGTTTGTATCAGGATCTTTATCCTTTTTAGGGACGATATATGCTACAATATGTTTGGTTCCCTGATTATTTTCTTTTACCACTACAGCCGATTCCTTTACGTCATCATGCTGCATCATAAGATTCTCAATCTCACCAAGATCAATGCGATATCCTCTTAGTTTTACCATTGAGTCGCTTCGTCCAACATGAACGATGCCACCATCTGATTGTCTGTATCCCAAGTCACTGGATTTAAATATTCCAAATCCTGGCTCGCTATCTTCAATAAAATCCTTGGAAGTTAACTCCTTCTTATTCCAGTACCCTTGTGCAAGGTACCTGCTTCTAATTTTAATTTCACCCACTTTATTTTTTTCTCTTTCATTACCATCTTTATCAATAATGGTTATCTCAAAATCTGGCAACTCATGGCCAATGGGAACAATATTACTTGCTATTATTGACTTATGAGAAAGTTTATTTGCGGAACAAACATAAGCCTCGGAACTAGCATAAATATTATAAATATGGCTGGTCTTTTTAAGATGAGACCATGTTTTATCAATATCAGATTTATACAAAGTTTCACCACCACACAATAATGCTCTCATTGAAGGAATTCTTTCATCTTTTTTAAGAGTAGCCATAAACTGTCTCAGAACCGAAGGTATCATAAGGTCAACTGACACCTTTTTTTCCTTTAACCAGTTTGTGAAAACAGAAAAATTCTCTTTCTGGAAATCCAATATTGAAAGTCTAGATCCATTAAGCAATGCTGAAAATATGGGTAGGGCATGAGCAGAAAAACAAATTGAGTAATAAAAAGCAAATACATCATTATTATTAATATCAACCAAACCCGTTAATCTGCTTATGAAGTGAACTATGTTTCTATGACTGTGAATAACACCCTTAGGTTCTCCTGTTGAACCGGATGTATATATGATCATCATTAAATCGTCAGGTTCAACTTCAATATTTAAGTCAATTTTACTTACTGAAGGAATATCATTGATATTAATAACCTCATTGTTTTGTGATAATAATCGAGCCTGGGCGGCATTCAGATTATTGCTTATCAAAGCGCTACATTGTGAATCTACTATCATGTAAATATTTCGCTCCATTGGAAAGTTCACATCAAGAGGAACATAGGTCATTCCTGCCTTTAGTATTCCCAAGATAGTAACTATCTGTTCTGGACCGGGTTCAATAAAAAAAGCAATCCGTTGTTTACCAGCACCTAACTCATCCACAAGATATTGAGCAAGGTTATCTGATAAACTATTAAGTTTTTCGTAAGTATAGTTAATATTCTTAAAATCCAAGGCTATGCTATTGGGATAAGTACTGGCTATTTCCCTGAATCTTTGATGAATTGTTTGATTTACGTTAAATGCTAGTTTACTATTCACTTTTATTTTTTATTTCGATTAATAATTTCTTCGTAAACATCTAAGGTTTCAATTGCAGCCTTTCGCCAACTGAAGCTCAATGATTGTTTCAATGCTAAAATACTTAGATTATTCCTTAGTTCTTGATCTTGACATATTTTCAGCATACAGTTTTTTATTTCGACGATACTGTCAGGGTCTGCAGGTAAACCACCTTCACCCACTATTTCTGGCATGGAACTATTATTACCATAGATAACCGGTGTACCACACCTCATAGCCTCCAATGCCGGAAGCCCAAAACCCTCATAATATGACACATAACATAAGGCCCAAGCTTCTGAATAAAGTGCCGACAAGTCTTCATCATCAACAAAACCAGTAAATATTATTCTTTCAGAAAGAAGCTTATTATGCATAAACAAACTGTCGGTGGCCCAACCTTTTTTACCGGCAATCACAAGGTTTATATACAAATCGGGATTCTCTTCCAGTAAATTTGTAAAGGCCTTAATTGTATTGGAAAGGTTCTTTCGAGGTTCTATTGTCGACAGGCATAATAGATATGGTAATTTATTATTAAGATTATACTTCTTTAGTACGTTCAAATTATCCTCAGAATTATTGCTGTAGCTAAATTTACTATTATCAGCTGCTTCATAAACAAGGTGCAACTTATCACTTGTAAGCGATGTTTCCCTTATTGTATCCTCAAGAGTTGATTTTGAAACAGATATTATATCTGCTTGCTTTTCTTCAATAAAACCTAGGCCCTTTTCAGCATTTGAAATATTTATACTTGTATGATATGATGGTAAATAGCGATGAGTTAAATCATGCATTGTAACAACAATTGGCTTCACATTTTTCAAGAACGGCTTATAATGTTGCATAAGAGGCATATGGATCAAGTCATAATTATCAAACACATCTTTGCTTTTTGTAGTTGATGAACCAAGGACAAACTCTTTTAACTGATAAATTAATCTGAAGATGAAGTCTAATGCCTTTCTCAAAACACCGATTAAATCAAAAAATATCTTTCGAATGAAATTATATACATCATGGAATATGGTTATTTTTTTTCTATTCAGATATGAAACAAATTTATCAGGTACTGCATTTACGATAGCCTGTTCAACAACCTGAAAAAGAGATCTGCTACCTTCTACCCTACCCGATTCTTTATTCAGATCTTCAATGGCAAAGCTGCTAAAGACAAACTCTTTACAGTCCTTTAATGGAATAATTTCACCATCCAATAGAAGATCAATATTCCACTTAGGTTCAACACTTTCAGTAATTGGCCACAACGCTTTTAGTAAACCTATCTGATACCTTTTAACTCCATCATTATCCGATGATAATAGTTTACTGCTTTCAATTAGCACTCTATATGCCTTAGGCTTAATTGTTTTATGACCAAGTTTTTTTGAAATAGTATAATCCAAATCACTATTCAATGGAACTAATTCTCCATTCCAGGAGTAACCCAACTGCGACATAGTTTCCCCGTGATAACTCCAGAATAAGTCTTGCATCTCTTCTGGCATTTCTTCTTTCCAGCTCCCTGCTTTACCTTTTCGAAAGTTCTTAACAGACAGATCCTTCATCTCATCTTCACTAATTCCTCTGTTCTTGCCGCTACCATACTCAGGTATACCAAACTTCATCTGCTTAAAAGATGGAAACTTATCAAGATTTGGTTGAGGAAGATCCATTACTTCCCTCAATCTCTCAACCTCCTTAATGGGATCTACCAGCAAGTCTTCATATCGAATTACAATGTCAGCTCGCTGGACCCAGTGCGTGACATTTGTGGACCAGCCTCCGAAGAAAGTACCTCTTTCTGCTATAATTGCTGCTTTCAGATTCTCATAATAATCTGATCCAGGAGCCACAATATCCTTACGATGATGTGCAATTGAACACATTGCATCTCTTCCATCACGAACAAGATAAACTGATTTTATTGTTTTATCACTTGGCTTAAGTTGAGATGGAAGCAGATGTGTTTTTACAAAAGGATAGGATTCATAATCAGAATCCAAAGGATAATCGGAATCCATATGAAAAGTACTGGACTCAAGTCCATATACTTCAAAAAGAATATTTCTTAAATATGTATTTCCCGACCTTGGGAATGAGGCTATCCAAATCATATTATCCTCTAATTCGTTTCCTTCTGATCTCCAATGCCTGATTGTATATCTCTATATCAAGACTATTTAGCTGGGTAATTTCTTG
>CALCGQ010000139.1 GCA_937901015.1 uncultured Bacteroidota bacterium
TCTTAAAGCATACGGTTCTACTCAAAACCTAAATAAAGAATTAGTTGATCAGCGATTTAAATATGTTAGACGAGGATCCGGTGTAAACCTAAGTGATTTAACAGGCAAATGGGCAACAGATAGAAAATACGACAAAAAGATTCGTAGCCTGCTAAATCGACTTTACAAAATGTCAGAATTCAACTCTGGCAATAACTCCTAAATCAATAAAACTATTTCTTAATTGTTAATAAGTTGCTTTCTAAAAAGGACATAGATTTCCTAACTTTGCACTTGAATTTTTACAGATGACAGAATCAAATAAGGCAATACTATTACTAGGAAGTAATATTGAGCCAAGATTAGAATTTCTAAAGGAGGCCATGAATCAAATATCAATGGTTGCCGGAGAAATTATTGATTCTTCTAAAATTTATGAATCAGATGCACTAGGTTTTGATTCTGACCAACGTTTTTTAAATCAGGTTATTGAAATTAACACCAAGCATAGACCTAAGGAGTTATTAGACCATTGTATGATTATTGAAAATAAGATTGGAAGAATTCGGGATCCTGAAAATAAAGTAATGTCATCACGTAAAATAGATATCGATATATTGTACTTCAACGATCTGATAATTGAAACGGAAGATCTGGTTATTCCTCACCCAAGGTTACACGAAAGGATGTTTACTTTGGTTCCTTTGGAAGATCTTAGCACAAATATTATTCATCCCATATTGAAAGTGAGTAATAGTGAGTTATTGAAAAAATGTGGTGACAAATCAGAAGTAAGAATAACTAGGTAATATAAGAATGAGGAATTACAACTTTATAGCAATTGAAGGTAATATAGGGGCTGGGAAAACATCCTTGGCAACATTAATCGCTGAAGAGTTTAATGCTAAACTTATCCTTGAGCAATTTGAAGATAATTCATTCTTACCAAAATTTTATAAGGAACCAGACAAATATGCCTTCCCTCTGGAGATGTCATTTCTTGCTTCTAGGTTTCAGCAATTAAAAGATCAGCTAGGTAATCAGGACTTATTCAAATCCTTCACCATTAGTGATTATTACATTGTTAAGTCTTTAATCTTTGCTCAAAAAACCCTTGCTGAGGACGAATTCAAATTATATACAAGATTCTTTTATATCATCTTGAACCAGCTACCAAAGCCTGATTTATTTGTCTACCTTCATGTTAAGACGCCAAAGCTGCAGGAAAACATCAGGATAAGAGGAAGGTCGTACGAACAGGATATTAAAGATGAATATCTTGAAAAGATACAAGATGGTTATTTTGAATTCATTAAACAGCAAACTAATCTTCCCATATTGGTAATTGATACAAATAATATTGATTTTGTAAATAATGAAAATGAATATCGAACTATTGTTGATCTTATTAATAAGGAGTACAAACCAGGTATTCACAGAATAATACCTTAGAATAGGCAAATCTCTATAAATTAAAGTCTACTCAATTTGCCGATCTTGAGATTCAAATAAGTACTACCTGAATTACCTTTACTATCGTTTCAAAGTTTATTTATGGATATTACATTTGGGTTTTTAAACCCAAATAAGCGCTGGTGTTATTGCTTTCCTTTTGTTAGTTCTCCATAATTACGGTTAACAATATTTGTTTCTTTACCATTAGATTTTGTTAATACAATATCAAACCCTTCTACTTTTTCGATTAACTGCATTCCATCAATGTGCATTTTCTTTTCAATTACAATTGGAATTCTTTTTGCAACTAACTGGGCTGAATCAAAATCATCGGCAACAACAAAAATATTTGTATGCTGCTCAAAAACCCCACCATTTATATCATCCGAGTAACCAAGATGTATTAAAAATAATTTTTTCATAGAGTAATATTCTAAATATATAAGCAAAAAAAAATCCCGACTTCCGCCGGGATTTTTCATGAAAAATCTAATTTCTACTTCATATTAACGATTGCCATAAAATCAGCATCGTTGTAATATTTTAAGAATTCTCTGTCTGTTACAGCATTTCCAGCAACAGCAGCATCAGCTTTGATAGACTGACCTAGATAATCTAGCATTCCGTCTTTATTGTCCGCACGTGCAGCTGTAATTGCTAGTAGGTAAAGTGTTTCAGCATCCTCAGGAGAACACTTAAATGTTTTCTCAGCACCAGCATTATTACCGTTTAGTAATTGAGCTAAACCTAAGTTAAAGTCACATGAAGAACCAGAAAGTAGTTGTTCTGCTCTTGCATAATCACCTAATGCGATATTTGCTAATCCTAAGTTATAACTTGCATCACCACCTAATTCACGTGCTTTGCTAAAGCTTTGTTCAGCTTGATTATACTGTTCTGTTAACATATAATAAACACCCATATTATTGTGTAGTTCAAATGAATTTTCATTCAATTCAGCACCTTTCATGAGTAATTCCTTAGCAATTTCTAAGTTACCTTCAGCTAATTCAACAGCAGCTGCGTTATTAACTGATCTCCAACATTTAGGATAAAGCTCAATGATTGAACCATAAATAACTTTTTTGGTACCATTATCTTCAGTAAGTGTAGCAGCATAGAAAAGCTCTTCCATCTCAAGTGATCCAGGATCTGTTGTTGATAGTTTCGCCATTTCAGCATCTGTTTTCTTAGGTACAAAAGTGTTAACTTTAATATCAGCTCTTCTTAGAGGAGGAAGAATATCTCTTTCGATTTCAGGATATATAAGAATCATATTTCTGATTTCTTCTTCTTTCTTAGTTTGATCAGCTGAGTTAATCACATTAAGTATAGCGTTTTTATCTTTAATCTCTGAATTCTTAACAGCTTTCATAAAGCCATTCCAATCTGGACCGTTTGAAGAAACAACAAAATCAATAGATTCAGCTGAGATAAGTTCATTATTCTTAGCAGCCTTAGTGATTTTCTTCTCCATATATTTAAGAGCAGTTTGAGCTCTTCTTTCTGATAAACCAGCATTGAATGTTTCTTCACCTTCAGGAGAAGCCCAACCATCAATAGTAATATCATCTAGTAACCATCCTTTTTCCATGTCTGACAGATTGTTTTTCAATGCGTCGTAGTTCTCATCATCTTTATTAAGAGGAAGTTTCCAGTTAAGTGCAGAACGATTAACCATGAAATATAGATCAGATTGAACTGTGCTAATTGTTACTTTTTCATAAGCGTGAGGAGCCCATGCTAACAATTCTGTATTACGTAAATATTTTGATGTGTGAATAACACCATCGTCAAGTTTTCTTTCTTCAGCAGTAAATACTTTACTTCCGTTTTCTTGAGCTGATTGGCAGTTATCATAAACTTCACCTTCATAGGTATAAATAACAGGAGCTACAACTAATTCACTTACTTCCATCGCTGGGTCATAAGGAATCTTACTTGTATATGAGAAAGAACCACCATTTGCATAGCTTACTAATGTACCGTCACCGGCAACATCTTCACCTTTGAAATTCATTGTTTCAAATGCTGTTTCGCCACCATCGTATCTCAATACTGGTGTAAAACACATAATAGCTTTCTTGTCGAAATATTTTGGAGGGAAAGTACCTTTAATAGTAACCTCAACTGAATCTCCTCTTTCTTCTAGTGGACTTGGGATAGCTTCTAACTGAACTTTTTCGAAGTCAGCAGCCATTTTTTTGTTTTTGTTTCCGCCAAATTTAAAGCGAGCACCAATGTTAAAATGTGAATAAACATCATTTTTAACTTCAAGAGCACCATGTCGAACACCATCAGCATCGTCAGTAGCCATCCATGTATAAGCATAGTCACCGTAAATATCAAATTTATCACTTACATTGAAGTCAACAGTAAATCCAACAGGAACTGTTAAGTCAATATTTCTATCGCTTATTCCACTACCAGTTCCACCTGATTTTGTACCTTTTTGACCATTACTACGAAGTAGAGCATCATTTCCTAAATCATAAGTTTTTGATTTCCATTGTGACTGTCCAACTCCAGCATGAACTGAAAAATCAACTAATCTCTCTTTATAACCACTAATAAGATTTGACAGGTTAAGGCTTGCATTAATATTTCCGCCGAAATAATCAGCAACGAAATACATGTCACGACCCCATTGCGCATTAGGCACAGTAAGCGTTGGTACATTTTTCTTTTCTCCTTCAAAGAAACCTCTTTCAAAGTCTACAGACACACTCCATAGTGGTGAAAGTTGACGTCCAAATCCCAATGCACCATTAATGTTTGTATGTCCAAAATCCGGAGCAAAGTCATAACGACTCAAGTCTGCGTGTGACCAAGTAGGTCCAATTTCGCCTTCAACAAACCAATAAGGTGAAAAAGAAGATGATTTTTTTTCGGCTTTTTTCTCACCATCATCCTGACCGAAGAAAGATAGAGGCAATGCCATTACAAGGCTTAAAATAAGAACCTTGGAAAAAATAGAATAAGCATTTTTCATGTTAGTAATTTTTATTGTAGAAATTATTTTTTCAAGTTTTAAAGTTAGATAATCTTAATCTAATAGCTAATATACAAATATACGCTTGTTAATTAGGCAAAAGTAAAAAATATTGTTAACAAATACACACAAGAACTACGATTTTTACGATAAACCAAAATATTAGTTTCAATAATACACAACTATTTCAATTTTAACACAATATCCCATAAAACAACACCAACACTAACACTTATGTTCAATGAATGCTTTGTACCCCATTGAGGAATCTCGATGCAAATATCAGATAATGCTATAGCACTGTCACTTACACCCTTTACCTCATTACCAAAAATCAGAGCATAACTACCATTCTTCTCAGGCATAAAGTCATTCAAAAAAGTACTATTCTCAACTTGTTCAATTGAAACAATTTTATATCCGTCAGCTCGCAATTCTTCAATTGAGTCTAATATATTCTTAAAATACTTCCAATTTACGGATTCAGTGGCATTCAAAGCTGTTTTGTGAATTTCGCGGTGAGGAGGCTGTGCAGTAATACCACAAAGATGAATTGCCTTAACTCTAAAAGCATCTGAAGTTCTAAAAACCGACCCAATATTGCTTAAACTTCGGATGTTATCCAACACAACAACCACAGGTATTTTTTTAGATTTTTTAAAATCACTAACCGTCATCCTGTTTAACTCATCCATATTCAGCTTTCTTCCCATACTACCATTGTTTTCCACAAAAATAACAAGTGAAACATTATAATGGGATAATTTAGGCTAATATTAATTATTATTTAAATTATAAGTTGAGTTCAATACCTAATCTGACTTAAATCTTTAACGTAGCTTATGTATATTTGCCTAATCATTAATTACAAGCTTTCTTATTTTGGGAAAAACTAACAAATATGCTGAAACTCCTTTGATGAAGCAATACAATGCTATCAAGGCCAAATACCCTGATGCATTGCTACTTTTCAGAGTGGGTGATTTTTACGAAACATTTGGCGAAGATGCAATTCGAGCAGCAGGCGTATTAGGAATAGTGCTGACAAAAAGAAGGAATGGTGCTGCTTCATATGTTGAGTTGGCAGGGTTTCCACATCATTCACTTGATACATATTTACCAAAACTTGTAAGAGCTGGACATAGAGTTGCAATCTGTGATCAACTTGAAGATCCAAAACTTACCAAAAAGATTGTTAAACGCGGTGTTACAGAGCTTGTTACCCCCGGCGTTACTCTTAACGACAACGTATTAGAACAAAAAGAAAACAACTTCCTTGCTGCCGTCCATCTGACATCTGGTATATGTGGAATTGCATTGCTAGACATTAGTACAGGTGAATTTTACCTTGCAGAGGGTAGTGTCGATTATATAGACAAGTTACTTCAGAGTTTTGCTCCAAGTGAAGTTGTAATACAAAGGCAAAACAGAAAGAAGTTTGTTGAATTAATGGGCGATAAGTTTTACCTAGCATTTTTCGATGATTGGGTATTTTCAATGGAATTTGCCAAAGAACTTCTTCTTAAACATTTCAACACTAAATCGCTCAAAGGTTTTGGTGTAGAAGGAATCAACAATGGAATAATTGCTGCCGGTGCAGCATTACATTATTTATTTGAAACTCATCATGATAAACTGGATCATATAAATAAAATCCAACGGATTGATGAAGGGAAATACGTTTGGCTTGATAAGTTTACAATAAGAAATCTTGAGCTGATATATCCACTTAGCCCTGGAGCTAATACTTTGCTTGATATCATTGACAAGACTGACTCCCCCATGGGTGCGCGATTGATGCGCAGATGGATTGCCCTTCCTCTTAAAGATATTCAATCAATCAATGAACGACTAAATATTGTCGACTACTTCATGAATGATGAGCATTTTGCGTTACAAGTTCATGAACAAATAAAGAAGATTGGTGATTTGGAACGATTGATTTCGAAGGTTGTCACATCCAGAGTGAACCCAAGGGAGCTTAAGCAGTTACAAAGGGCTTTATTTGCGATTGAAAAACTGCGGAATATCTTTAATGGGACCACAGAAACAGAGTTAAATCAGATAGGAGAAAAGCTAAACGCATGTCAATCATTGGCAGTACGTTTAGAAAAGAATCTATTGGAGGACCCTCCTATGCTTGTCAATAAGGGTAAAATAATATCAGAAGGAGTCTCCAGTGAGCTCGATGAACTTAGAAAGATTTCAACTTCTGGTAAAGACTACCTAATTGAAATTCAGAAACGTGAAGTTGAAAAAACCGGTATATCTTCACTTAAGATTGGTTTTAATAACGTTTTTGGATACTATCTTGAGGTTACTCACAAACATAAGAATAAAGTTCCAGCAGAATGGCATCGTAAACAAACGCTTACTGGATCGGAAAGATACATTACGGAAGAGCTAAAAGAATACGAAGAAAAAATATTAGGTGCTCAGGAGAAAATAATTGCTCTCGAACAAAAACTATTTGATGAAATAGTGCATTACGCAGCTGAGTTTGTTGCTCCAATTCAGCTAAATTCATCATTGATTGCAAATATTGACTGTCTGTCATCATTTGCTAAAATTTCCATTGATAACAATTACAATCGCCCAATAATCACTGATGACTATAGTATCGACATTAAAAATGGCCGACATCCGGTAATTGAATGTAGCTTACCTCCCGGAGAAGATTATGTTGCTAACAATGTTTACCTGGACAACCAAAAGCAGCAAATTATTATCCTAACCGGACCAAATATGTCGGGTAAGTCGGCATTGTTAAGGCAAACCGCATTAATAGTGTTATTAGGGCAAATGGGCTGCATGGTTCCCGCTTCTTCAGCAAAGATTGGATACGTTGATAAGATATTCACACGTGTTGGTGCCTCGGATAACATTAGTTCAGGGGAGTCTACTTTTATGGTAGAGATGAATGAAACAGCAAGTATTCTCAACAATATTTCCAATCGTAGTTTGATTCTTCTTGACGAAATAGGCAGAGGAACAAGTACTTACGATGGTATTTCAATTGCATGGTCCATTGCGGAGTTTTTACATAACCACAAGGCATATCGTTCAAAGGTGTTATTTGCCACTCATTATCATGAGCTTAATGATATGTCGCATACCATGAAAAGGATAAAAAACTTTCATATCAGTATAAAAGAACATGGCAATAAGGTTATCTTTTTACGTAAACTTACAAAAGGAGGAAGTGAACATAGTTTTGGTATTCATGTTGCAGAAATGGCTGGTATGCCTAAAAAAGTAACTGCAAGAGCCAAGCAAATGTTAAGTATTCTTGAAAAGGCACATTCTGACAGGCAAAAAGATTCAGAATCAGGCGACTTTGCGAAATCAGTGAGTTCTAAAGACGATAACCTTCAGCTAAGTTTTATTCAATTGGATGACCCACTTCTTCATCAAATAAAAAATGATATTCTGAATACAGATATTGACACATTGACCCCGATAGAAGCTTTAATGAAGCTGAATGAGATAAAAAAAACTCTGGGATCGTAGTTCAATAAAAAATTAAAAGAGAAATATTATCAAAAATATTTTTGGAATTTAAAAAAAGTAGTACATTTGCACCTCCAAATTTTTGAAAGACTATTTGGAAAATGCGGGAATAGCTCAGTTGGTAGAGCACGACCTTGCCAAGGTCGGGGTCGCGGGTCCGAGTCCCGTTTCCCGCTCAAATCCCGAGGCCGTTCCGATAACTATCGGAATAAGGGTTCGGGATTTTTTTGAAATGTCTGCTCGAGTGGTGGAATTGGTAGACACGTTGGACTTAAAATCCAATGAGCATCGCGCTCGTGCGGGTTCAAGTCCCGCCTCGAGTACTTTTAAAGTCCGTAATCACTTTGTTTACAGAGTATTGCGGACTTTTTTAGTTGTGTTTGCTCAACCACTTCAGATTTTCACCTTTAACTTTCATTCATATTAAGTAGGTTTTTGAGATTTGCATCATTTCATTGGTAAAATCTTAAACACACAGGCGACCCTTCATACTAACGCCAAATTCAGATCAATATATATTTAAAATTAGGCCCTAAACTAAAAACAAAATGTAGTAAATTTAACCACCCTACTTTTCATACTCAATATTATCGTTTTCAATCATAAATATGGTAAGTTTAATATTAATATTTATTGGTACATTCTGGGAGGTTAGCATGGATATAATTGGGATGAAGCACAATTACGATCAATCTCTATGGAAATTACTGGCAGATTATTTTGATAGAAAGAATATAAAGATATTTGGGAATCAGTTTTGGGATAACTCAATTGCATGGAAAAATAAATGGAAAAATCATAACCCATTAGATGGAGAAGCTTTTTTTGGAAGCTCAACTTTTTTTGTTCCAGTTACAGATGGATGGCATTTAACTAAATTGATATGGCTGATGCATATTTTGTCAGCTGTTATACTATTCGAACGAATATCAAACTACCTTATAATCGATTTGATAATCTACTACATTGTTTTTGGAATTGGGCATGAGGTTTTTAGATATTTATTGCTTAAATAAAACATTAAATAGATTATTTGATAATGCCATCGATCATAATCAGAAATAGTTAACATGAAGTTCAATTAAGGAAGAACCACAACCATTTCCGTAAAATTTGGCCTACAAACTTTTGATAAGAACTCAAATTGGTCAACTACTGAACTAAACCTTCATCCCTTCAGTACAGTTTTTGCATATATCAACATCTTTTCGATTGGTAAATACCTTGTTACGAAAATCATTGTATAAAGGGCCTTTCCATACTTCCTTAAATGTATTTAATTTTAAATCTCCCAATTTATAATCCGCATCCTTATCAAAACAACAAGGTACTGTTAAACCATCCCAGGTGATAACACAGCCAGACCACATCCGATAGCACTTGTTTTTTAATGGGTTTTTAAAAGTGTAACTCCCATCCGATTGCTTCTTATATCTTGAGTATTTATCAATGGTAGTCATCAAAGGATCTCCCTTTTCATAATTATAAAACTGAGCAGATTTAAATTGAAGTTCATCAACACCTAAGTCCTTACAAAGTTTTTTTACCTCATCCAGTTGATGTTCATTGGATTTGAAAACTATGAATTGTATAACAATATGGGGAGTTCTTGATTTAAGCACTTTTTTCATTTTTACAACATGTGAAATACCATCTAAAACTTTCTGATAGCTACCTCCAACCCTATATGCTACATATTCTTTTTGACCAATTCCATCCAAAGAAATAATAAGTTTATTTAAACCTGATTCAATAATTTGGCCTGCTGTATCCTCATCTATAAAATGAGCATTTGTTGATGTAGCTGTATAGATTTTTTTCTGATTTGCCTTTTTAACATACTCGAAAAACCATGGATTCATTAATGGCTCTCCCTGAAAATAAAGTATCATATACATTAAATAATCGCCCAATTGAGTCAGCACATCATCGTACATCTCTTTTGTAAGTATTCCCGTTTTCCTTGAGAACTTTCTTAATCCAGAAGGACATTGAGGACATCTTAAATTACAGGAAGTTGTAGGTTCAATGGATATACTTACAGGCATCCCTAGTTGGATGGGCTTTTTTAAAATCTTAGTCAATACATACCCAAGTTGAAGGAGTAATATATTCCAAAGGCGTTTAAATGAAATACCTAAAACTATACTGACCCTGTCAGCAAATATCTTCAACATGTATTCTTGAATTTCAAAATATTATGCTTGCTTACTATTATTATGTTTAAACAAATATACTATTTATTAAATATGGTTATAATTATCTAGCGCTTTGGAAACGGTGAATCCATAATCTCAATTATTTTTCTGTTTATTGTATTAGTATTAGATCTATACTATTCACAATCCATTGAATGATTTATTGGTAACAAATTTGTATTTGCAGTCCAGGTTTCTGCAATTGTCTTAAAAACTGGAGTGTATCTAGATGCAGAGTATACTTATGGTATATTAGTTCTTACTAAAGCAATAGGAGGTTTGATGTATTAAGCATCAGTTGGTGTACAGAAGTTTAATACAGAGATGTACTAACTAATAAAGGAGTAATAATACTAAGCACCTTCATAATAACATATTTAAGTGATTTATTTTATCTCTCTTATTTTTATATTTCGAAATTTTATTTGACCTAATTCAGCAGCTTGAAGACCAATATGGCCTTCAGATAGTGATGTATCTTGGATATCAACCGTAAGATCTCCATTTACCCATGCCATTATACTATTGCCTTCACAAACTATCTCAAAACCATTCCATTTATCAATAGTTTCAACCCAAGCTAATGGATTTGATCTCATTACTAAGGATCCTGTTCTGTATTCCTGTTTAGGATGTAAGTCCCAAATATTGAGTTCATAACAATCAAATGGATTAATCTCGTAATCTTTGCAGCGAATAAAAATTCCCGAGTTAATACTACTATCAGGAAAAAACTCCAGATTCAATACAAAATCTTTATACGTTTTGTTCGTCATTACAAATCCCGAACCATCGCTTACATTACCTATTAACTCTTCATTATCATAGTGCCAACTGGCATCGCCTTCAGTAAACCAATCGTTTTCATTTTCCTGAAAAATATGATCAGGACTCTGACATGAAAAAAGTGAAAACAGTATAAATGTAATTGATAAAATATGGGTGATTGTTTTCATAATCACATAATTGAAA
>CALCGQ010000140.1 GCA_937901015.1 uncultured Bacteroidota bacterium
ATCAAAAAATAATGCATATTTTTAATAATATTTAATAACTAGGATTTATCTTCTTTATAATCATTTTAGATAATATGCTATTTTTGCAAAAAATTAATTTTTGAAATTGGGTACTCCCCTACTTCAACAAATATTAATCAGAGTTTTATAATTACGATAAATGGCAAAATTTGAAATAGTAATGCCCAAACTGGGTGAAAGCATTATTGAAGCAACAATTACAAGATGGGTGAAAAATGTAGGTGATCAACTTGAGGAAGATGATTCCATTGTAGAGATAGCTACTGATAAGGTAGATTCTGAAATTCCTAGTCCTGTTGATGGTAAACTTACCGAGTTGCTTTATGAAGAAGGCGATGTTGTACCTGTTGGTTCTATTATTGCAATTGTTGAAATGGATGACGATGACGATGATACCACCGAAGTTGAAGAAGCCGTTGTTGAATCATCTCCAGAAGTTGTTTCTGAGAAGAAGGTTGCTGAAGTAGTTGAACAAGCTGAGCCAGCTTCCGAAATTAGCTATTCTGATTCTTCAAAATTCTACTCACCTTTAGTTAAGAGTATCGCTGATAAAGAAAACATAAGTGTTAAGGAACTCGATAGTATTTCTGGCAGTGGTCAGGATGGCCGTGTAACTAAGAAAGATGTTCAGGATTATTTGGCAAGTAGGTCTAAGCCTACATCTGTTAAAAAAGAAGTTATGACAACGAAGGTTAGTGTCCCTCCAGTTCCCACGGCAGCTGGCGATAATATTGTTGAAATGGATAGGATGCGTAAACTAATCGCTGACCACATGGTTATGTCGAAACAGGTAAGTCCGCATGTAACTTCATTTATTGATATTGACGTTACGGATATTGTTAACTGGAGAAATAGTATTAAGGATAGTTTCCTTAAAAGAGAAGGAGAGAAAATTACCTTCACTCCTATTTTTGTTCAGGCAGCAGCTCAGGCCTTAAAAGATTATCCACAGATTAATGTTTCGTTGGATGGTTATAATATTATCTATAAAAAAGATATTAATGTTGGTATGGCCGCAGCCTTACCCAATGGAAACCTTATTGTACCTGTCATTAAAAAAACCAATGAAAAGAGTTTACTAGGTATCGTTAAATCTGTTAATGACTTAGCATCACGTGCTAAGGCTAATAAACTTCAGCCAGATGAGATTCAGGGAGGTACATTTACCATAACTAACTTTGGATCTTTCGATAGTTTAACCGGAACTCCTATTATAAACCAGCCTCAAGTTGCAATCTTGGGAGTAGGTGCCATTCGTAAGCAACCTGCAGTTATTGAGACTCCACAAGGAGATTTCATTGGCATACGTCATATTATGATTATGTCACTGGCTTATGATCATCGTATTGTTGATGGTGCCCTAGGTGGTATGTATTTGAAAAGACTAAAAGAGCTATTGGAAAATTTCACTCCTGACACAAGCGTTTAATCTTATGAAACTTAACCTCAAAAAACCCATTGCTTTTTTCGATATAGAAGCAACGGGTTTAAATGTCTCCAAAGATAGAATCGTTGAGATTTGTGTTCTTAGAATAAATACAAACGAAACTAGAGAAACTAAAACTTGGTTACTAAACCCTGATTTCCCTATAAGTCCGGAAGCTTCAGGTATTCACGGATATACCAATGAAGATTTGGATGACAAACCAACTTTCAAACAGAAGGCTAAAGAAATAGCAACATTTTTCCAAGGATGTGATCTTGGTGGATATAATTCATTGAAGTATGATATACCAATGCTTGTTGAAGAATTTCTTCGGGCTGATGTTGATTTTGAAATCAAGAATCGTAAATTAATAGATGTTCAAAATATTTTCATGAAAATGGAGCAACGAACTTTAAAAGCTGCTTACCGTTTTTATCTTGATAAAAATCTTGAAAATGCACATTCAGCTGAAGCAGATACTGTTGCTACCTTTGAAATATTAGAGGCTCAGCTTGATAGATATCAAAACACAGAGTACACTGACAGAGAAGGTACTGTTTCTATTCCAGTTGAAAATGACATGCAAAAACTTCATGATTTTAGCATGCATAATAAGAATGCTGACCTGATTGGACAAGTCATATATAATAAGGAGGGAATTGAAACTTTCAACTTTGGTAAATATAAAGGTAAGACTGTGCAGGATACTTTCAAAAGTGACCCGGGTTATTATTCCTGGATTATGAAGGCAGATTTTCCTCAGTACACAAAAAAATTACTTACAAATATTAAACTTAAGATGATATAAGTCAGTCCAAAGATTCCTTTTAATAGAATTAACAACACTTAATGGAAATTTCCAATGAAGATAATTTGTATAGGTAGAAATTATATTGAACACGCAAAAGAACTCAATAATCCAGTTCCTAAGAAACCCATGTTCTTCATGAAGCCTGACACAGCCATCGTCAACAATAATGACCCAGTTTATTATCCTGAACATACAAATGATATGCATTATGAGGCTGAGATTGTCCTGAAAATCAGTAAAAAGGGCAAGCATATTAGTGAGAAGTTTGCTCATAGTTATTTTCAACAAATAGGAATAGGAATAGATTTTACTGCCCGTGATGTTCAAGACGAATGCAAAAAGAAGGGACACCCATGGGAAATTGCTAAGAGTTTCGATCAATCTGCACCAGTGAGCAAATTCATTGATAAAAATAAACTACCTGACTATAAGAATATTAGCTTTTCATTAAATATCAATAATGAAGAAAGACAGGTTGGAAATACTCAAGATATGATTTTTTCATTCGATCAGATAATTGCCTATGTTTCAAAACTAATCACCTTAAAGCCAGGCGACTTAATTTTCACTGGAACTCCTGCTGGAGTGGGTTCAACTAAGATAGGTGATAGATATCATGCTTATATTGAGGGTGATAAATTTTTAGACTTCGAGATAAAGTAATAACTAGGGTTAATAATTACCACTCATCATAATCCGTTTTCCTAACCGGCATTAGATTTAATATATCGGTAAATGAAGCAGCCCTATAACTTGGTGGTGGCTCAAAAAAATCACGGATTATTCCTATCTCTCGGAGTTTTGTAACTTTCACCTCATAGGCAGTATCATTACCTGCATATTCAATGGATTTTAGCATTACACCACTTTTCATAAGATCCAGATATTCATTTGTTTGATTCAAACTACCCTTTCCTGAGTTTGGTGTTAACTGATTCATGAATGATATCATATTCTTCAGATTAATATCATTGTATGGTTTGATCTCATTAGTATGCCAAATTGATTCTGTTAGGACACTGTCAATTAACACATTGTATTTCCTGCACCGATATCCCATTATTTCTTCTTCCTCTTCAGTTTGCAAAACTTCAACACTTAAGTCAGGAAATCGACTAGTTGTATCCAACAATTGATTCTTTAAATTATTAAAGATACTATCAAACTCAATTCTAGCTGATTCATTAAGACCCACTCGAAGTCTCTCCATCTGACTTTCATATGCATCTAGAGTGCTCTCTTTTAATTCCTGAGTAGTACCTTTCCAATATAATTTATATTGTGAAAAAACGATGGTTATTAATTTTTTGTCCAAATCGATTATTGCAATTGATTTTTGAGTTTCATGTCTTATTAAATTATCTTGGATAAAGGTGGTTTGCACAGCTTTATTTCCATAGTAATCTGTCCTCTCTTCGGTGATCACCCAACCCGCTAACAAACAATGACTAGTGAATATTAGGAGGATAATTGAAAAAATAGATTTTAGCGGTAAATTTATAGGATTATAATTCATTCAAAAACATATGTTTAGCAAAATAATTTAAGCAAAAATAAAAAATATAGCAGGTGTTTTTATAATTAAGAAGAAAAAATTACTTTTGCAGGCTCAAATTGATAAATCATGGCGAAGAAAAAACACGAAGAAGTAACAGGTGATCAAACCTTAGAGAGTATAGGCGAAACCCTGAGTAGAACTGAACAATTTATATTTAATAATCAAAAAGTAATTGGTCTTATAGTTACCATTGCAATAGTTGGTATTCTTGGATATTTTGGATATAGCAAATACTATCTAGAACCAAAAACTGAAGAAGCTATGGAACAAATGTATCAAGCACAAATGTTCTTTGAATCTGATTCTTTAGATAAAGCACTTTATGGTGATGGTAATAGTCTTGGCTTTATCGACATCGCAAGTGATTATAGCATGACTAAACCTGGTAATCTTGCAAATTATTATGCAGGTATTTCATTTTTAAAGAAAAATGACTTTGAACAAGCTATTGATTATCTAGCAGATTTTAATGCTAACGATCATATTGTAGCACCAATGGCATCAGGAGCTATAGGTGATGCATACCTTGAACTTGGAAATAAAGAAAAAGCAGCTGCTTATTATCTGGAGGCTGCAAATATGGATGACAATGGATTTACTTCTCCTCTTTTTCTTTATAAAGCAGGAAAAGTTTATGAAATCCTAGGGAACTATGACAAAGCCATTACTACTTATCAACGTATTAAAACACAATACTATAAAAGTAATGAAGGACGTTCTATAGAAAAAGATATCTCTAGAGTTGAGAAACTTAAGAGTAGTAATTAGTACTACTATAAAATATAGTAAGAACCCGGTAAGAAATTATCGGGTTTTTTTGTTTTTAGGGATTATCAACACATCAATAACTAGAATTATTAATTTTGAGCCAAATAGCTATTATGAAAAAGGAAGATCTTAGGATTGTATTTATGGGAACACCGGAGTTTGCAGTTCCGACTCTCGATGCCATAGTTAAGTCTGGTTTTAATGTAGTGGGTGTTATTACAGCACCTGACAGGAAGGCTGGACGTGGAAGAAAGATCACCATGTCAGCTGTTAAGGAATATGCCCTTAAAAATGATATTAGGGTATTACAGCCCTTAAATTTAAAGAATGATGAGTTCTACAATGAATTAGCAGGCTTGAATCCAAACCTCCAGGTGGTGGTTGCTTTCAGAATGCTCCCTAAAAAGATATGGTCATTGCCAGAATTTGGAACATTTAATCTCCATGCTTCACTACTACCACAATATCGTGGTGCAGCTCCCATAAATTTTGCATTGATAAATGGAGAAACAAAAACAGGCCTTACAACTTTCTTTCTAGATGAAGAAATTGATACTGGTAGGATCATAGATCAAATCAGTGTAGATATTGATTATAATGACAATGTTGGCACCTTACACGATAAACTAATGAATATGGGTGGTGAATTTGTGTTACGTACCATTTTTAGTATTATTGACGGTAGGATACAACCCCGTGATCAAAACAAATCAATTGATAATCTACGATCTGCTCCAAAGTTGTTTAAAGAAGATTGTAAAATTAACTGGAATAGTTCGCCTGATAGTATTTATAACTTCGTAAGAGGATTAAGTCCCTACCCTTCTGCTTTCTCAAATTTAGTCTCAGCTAACGGTGATGAAACTACAGTTAAAATTTATAGTACTGTTATCATTTCTGACAAAGAACAAGATTTAAGTATCGGGACAATTATAACAGATGAAAAAACATACCTAAACGTGGTGGTTTATTCTGGAATTATAGGGATTGAAGAACTACAGATCTCAGGTAAAAAGCGATTAAATATAGTGGATTTCCTAAGAGGATTTAACAATATCGTGGATTATCAATTCAAATAGTTTTTGATTCTTTAACTGACATTTTAACGGAAATTGGCTTATTTTTAACAATTATAAACAATGTATAAGCCTACATAAATAGGCTTTTCAGAGGTTTTATCACCAAAAAAAACAACAAAACAAGCCCAAAACAGGTGGTTTTATCAACAATTTGACTGTTTTATTAACAAAAATGCCCTAAAACACCCGTTCTATTTGGTTTATCAACATTATACGTTAAATTTGTTATCAGTAAAACCTTAATTTTTAATTAAATACTTACACAATGAACAAAGCGGAATTAATTGACGCAATGGCATCAGGTGCTGGATTAAGCAAAAGCGATGCTAAAAAAGCTCTTGAAGCTTTTATAGGTGCAACTGGTGAGGCATTAAATGCTGGAGACCGTGTTGCATTAGTAGGATTTGGCTCATTTTCAGTTTCAACTAGAGCTGCTCGTAAAGGTCGTAATCCACAAACCGGTAAAGAAATAAACATTGCTGCTAAAAAAGTAGTGAAGTTTAAAGCTGGTGCAGATCTTGCAAAGATTGTTAAATAACAATCTCTAAAAGGAAAAAGAAAACGTCTTGAATTTCAAGGCGTTTTTTTTATGTAGTTATTGTACTTCAATTCATACCTGTAGGGTAATTGTGCATCTTCCTCTGCATAATCAACTCCTATCCTGGGACCAATAATAATATCTTCTCCCTCAATAGTTAATCCTCGGTCTTCAATCCATACAACATCTCCATCAAACTGAATTCCGTTATGTAGCTTATTTAATCCCAATGCTTTCGTAAGTTTACCAGGACCATTGGTAAGTTTATAGTTATGTGTTATTTTATCGGTTCTTTCTAGCATTTTGTTAATACCATCAGTGGCAAAGATCCCCCTTATTAGCACAGCGTGAGGTATGTTTTTTCCTGAGGTAACAACATTAAGCAGATAATGGACCCCGTAACATAAATAAACATAAGAGATACCACCTAAACCATACATAATTTCAGTTCTGGATGTACGCTTGCCTCCATATGAATGCGAAGCTTTATCCTCCACACCTTTATAAGCTTCTGTTTCAGTAATAATTCCACCGGTTATGATGTTATCAACCCTTGAGTAAAGGAAACTACCCAATAATGACTTTGCGATGAGTTCAACATCATCATTTTGATAGAACGAAACTGGAATCTTTGTCATTATCAGTGGATTAATAAATATATACCGGGATAAAATGCTCGATAACTACTGAATAACGTGCAGTATACATGTTTTGTATAAGTGTTTAGGCACATTGTGTATGAGCCAATGTGACTAGTTATATTATTTGTATTTAAACGATTTTATCATTTCTATTGTTGATTTGAAAGGTCTTCCAGCTGCTTTTTCGTAATCGGAATGAATGTTATAAACTCCATCATTAATACCTTTATAGATACCAGTGATTACAGCTCCAATAAATTCACCTAATTCAAGCTTTCTTTCTTTTGCATAATCATCAACGGATATTGGATTATATAGAAGTTGTGTATTATAAACTTGATTAATGAGTTCTACTAGTTCTTTTTGGGATATTGGGTCGCCAACTAAATTGTATGTACTATTATTGTGAATATCTTGAATTAGCATTTTTGTGTATGCATATCCTAATTCTACTCTGCTAGTATATGCACATTTACCATCTCCTGCACAATTTCTAATTTCACCTTCTTTAATGTATGTATCTATATATTCTAGGTCTGGTTCAATATAAATTCCATTTCTTCCAATAGACCAATCTAGTCCTGAATTTTTAACATCTTCTTCGGTTAAACGATTACTTTGAACAACAGGGCTAAAAGCATTTTTTTCTTCATCACCGACAATACTAGTATAAACAATCTTTTTTACTCCGTTCTTTTTTGCAGCTTCAATTACATTTCTGTGCTGCTGAATTCTTTTTTGTGGATCATCCATTCCTGAAATTAAAAGAACTCTATCAATACCTGATAAAGCTGTATTAAAATCATTAGGATTATTATAGTCTCCTTTTCTAACTTCAACCCCAAGGTGGGTAGCTTTTTCTGGTGACCTTACAATTCCAATAACATTGTTTTTACCAATCTGCTTTTTCAGTTCATTTACTACTGATGATCCTAATTGTCCATTTGCTGCTGTAACTGCTATCTTCATATTACATTATTCTAATTATGCCCTACTATAAGACATACCCAACACCAATGGTAACTGTCATGTAATTAATATTTTGTGAAAATGGATTATTATAAGGTTGCCCATCCCAGTCCCATCCTGAGGAATCTTTAAACTTCACAGTTGAACTGGTATAATCTCCGTGTAGAAGAGCATAATATGATGAATTCACTCTATACTTAAATCCAGTTCCAATTACATATCCAAAATTAGAAGCTCTGGAGCTAACCAGATAATATTCTCCCTTATCATTTAGATCATTCTTATTTGTTGTTCTGATTGTGGCATTTGGAGAGTAAGCCCCAAAATAACCACCAAGTGCACGAATATCCCAAGTTAATTTATCACCTAATGGAAAACGCAGGTACGGACCAATAAATATACCACCACTACTCCAGTTTTTTGTACTTTCGATACTTACTCCATAATCAGGATGTTCTGCCTCTAGTGCATTCTTATAGCTAGTGTTATCCAATGCATTTGTGCTATAGTTAATTAACAGCTCCATTCCAAAATTGTGTGTAAACCTATAAGTATAGTTAAAACTAATGGCAAATCCAGTTTTGGCAAAACCTGAAGTTGAATCACTAAGTATATTCTTTTTAAAGTCTTCAAGTGGAAAAGAAGGCCCTGCTGAAAGTCCAAGATACTGACGGCTAGTACTCTGACCAAAAGCTACTTGTGAGACAAAAAGTAATAGTATAATTAATTTCTTCATTTTATTTCGTTTTTTCAAATCTATTAAAATTAGTATTACAAGAACTATTTTTACTCATCAAAACCCAAATCAAGCTGATTAGGCAGTGAAATAGATTCATCTTTATTTCTTATAATCTTATTATTATCAATGAGCCATCGTAGTACTTGTATGGTATCATCTTCTTTATTATCAACAATCTTTGGCACCAATTCATAAAGGTGCATAGAACCTTTTTCAAGGTGCAGAAATATGGACTTCTCTATGGATTTAAACTCTAATTCATTTACATCCATTGAGTTTTCAGAAACGCACACATCACATATTCCACACCTCCGCACTTTCTTCTCACCAAAATATTCCAACAATAACTTACTTCGACAGTCCAATGAATTATTCACAAAGTCAAGCAATGCCATCAGCCTTTTTTCAGATGATTCTTTCTGATCCTTATATACTTCATCGGATAACTGAATATGCTTAGCACTCAATCGTTCATATGCGTATACAAGTTGCGGTTTTGTTTTTATTGGGATATAACTAATTATTTTCTGTCTGTCAAAAAAGATTAGCTTCTTCACCACATCTTCCCTTTTCATTTCAGCACGATTGGCAAGAAGAGTTTCATTAATATTAATATAATCTGAAAACACTCCTGAATAGGACCTCATTATCTCCTTTAGCAATCTGTCAGCTCCCGGATTCTCCACGATAAAAGTATATAACTCTTCCTTTTTTAATGGAACAAATAACTTTGAAAACTGACCTGCGGATTGTATATATAGCAGGAATCCCTCCTTCTCTAAAAACTTGATGGAGTTATAAACTTCAAGAACATTTAGTTTATAGGTATTGGCAAAGTGAGAAATATCAAAATCATAACCCATATCTTTACCACTACCTTCTGGAAGTTGAAAGTAATTACCTAAGGCATTATAAACGTTTTTAATTGTTGCTACTTCGGGAAAAGATGCTTTGAATAAATCCTTAGCTCTGGCAATATCATTATTGTTAAAAAGTAACATAGTATGCGCGGGTTGTAAGTCCCTTCCTGCTCTTCCTGCTTCCTGAAAATAGGATTCAACCGAATCAGGTAAATCATAATGGAGTACGTATCTTACATTTGATTTATCAATACCCATTCCAAATGCATTTGTGGCTACAATAACGCTTACCCTGCCCAAACTCCACTCCTTCTGTCTTGTATCTCTGGTTCTGGCATCAAGTCCGGCATGATAATAAGTAGCACTAACTCCATTCTTTACAAGTATTTCTGATAATTCTCGTGTTTTTCTTCTATTGCGCACATAAACTATAGAACTACCCTTATTTTCTTTAATTGAACGAACAAGAATCCCAGTTTTATCATACTCTTTCAGAACATTATAGGAGAGATTTCTACGTTCAAAACTGGTGCTAAGCACATTATGAGCTTTGAATTGCAGTTTATCCATAATATCAACCACTACATCAGGAGTTGCTGTTGCTGTAAGAGCTAGTATTGGAATATCGGGTATAAGGGTTTTGATATCAACAATTTTGAGGTAGGAAGGTCTAAAATCATAGCCCCATTGCGATATACAATGTGCTTCATCCACAGCTAAAAGACTAACTTTCATTCTACTAATTACGTCTCTTGTTATATCTGTACCTAATCTCTCAGGTGAAATATACAAGAACTTTAGATCTCCGTAAAGTGCATTTGAGTATACAGCCTCAATTTCATCCCTATGCATACCCGTGTAAATGGCTGCTGCTTTTATTCTATTTTTCTTAAGGTTTGTTACCTGATCCTTCATTAAAGCTATTAACGGTGTAATAACAATACAAGTTCCTTCTTGCATGAGTGCTGGTACCTGGAAACAAAGTGATTTACCTCCTCCGGTAGGTAATAGAGCCAAAGTATCGTTTCCTGCGATTACAGAATCGATAATTTCTTCCTGTTTAGGGCGAAATTCAGAAAAGCCCCAATAATTTACAAGGATTTTTTTAGCTTCTAAACTCATTTTGTATTATTTGTAATGAAGCCTTAATTGGCAGTACTTTTGGAGGTAATTTTATCCAAAATACTTTGAGATCACCTTAAATAGTTTTTCATGATTTATGGGTTTCTTGAAATACTGATCACATCCACTTTTCTCACAATTGACTTTATCTTCAGGATTTGCGAAGGCTGTTTGAGCTATTACATGCACATTAGGATCAGATTTCTTAATTAATCTTGTGGCTTCTAATCCATCCATTACAGGCATTCTAATGTCCATAAGTACAATATCAACGTTTTCATTATCGCAGAAATCTACAGCTTCCTGTCCGTCTTTAGCCCACAGAAGTTTTACCTTTGTACTAAGAAGCACACCTTTAAGAAAAACATAGTTTTCTTCAACATCATCTGCTATTACGATTGTACGATTACTCCAATCAATGTTTTCATCACCAAATATTGGAACCAAGGTTTTAACCTTATATGATTCAGCATCAAATGGAATTGTAAAATAGAAAGTTGAACCTGCATCAAGTTCAGAATCGAGCCAAATTTTACCTCCCA
>CALCGQ010000141.1 GCA_937901015.1 uncultured Bacteroidota bacterium
AAGCTGTATATTCTCAGTTTTCACAGACTTTATATGATCACCAACTTTTATTAAAAATCTGTTTTTATACTTTTTCTGCAACTTAGTCAGCATCCTGCTTAATTCTCCAAATTGAATGCTGTCATGTGAGGGTAGATTATCTCTCAGTGAGGTTATTTTTTCCAAACTCTTGTATAGCTCCTTATATGATAATGGTTTAAGTAAGTAATCTATGCTATTTACCTTAAACGCCTGCAAAGCATAATCATTGAAAGCCGTTATAAATATGATTGGCTTAGAAATCTTCACTTCGTTGAAAATATCAAAACTTAAACCATCTGTGAGCTTTACATCCATAAAGAATAGGTCAGCAACATCTTCATTATTACGTATCCATTCAACCGAATCTCTGACTGATATTAATTTTGCAACAACTTCAATATCGGCATCATACTCCTTAAGTAGGTTCTCAAGTTTTATGGCTGCAGGTATTTCATCTTCGATAATTACAATTTTCATAATGCTATTCTTCATCAATACTCAACAAAGGGATCTTTACAATATGAGATCCATTTTCCTTGTCACATAATACCCCAAATTTAGACAAATATGAATATGCCTTTTTCAATTGTTCTATTCTGCTTTCAAGCTGCTTATTCACCTGCAGTTTTTCATTTAAAGAATATTCAATTATGACATTGGTATTATCATTTGATACTTCAAATCTCAAAGGAATTGGTTTACTTATAATATTCTGAATAACAGCTGATTCAAACACTAACCTCAATGTTCCCGGAATCAGGTGTTTGCCACAGTTTGAGTCAACATCAATTTTATACTCAATTCCTTTCCCATACTTTGACTTAAATAATTTCAAGACAGGAATTAAAGAATCAACTTCTTCACTAACCGGTACAAGATCTTCATCTTTATTATCAAGTGTGAATCTATATACTGATGCCAGATTATTTACAAGTTCATCTGCCTCTTTTTTACTTCTATGTAATTCTGATATTATTATTTCCAACGACTGGAATAGGAAATCAGGGTTAACCTGATACTTAAAATTCTCCATTTCCAATTCAAGATTCGATTTCCTAATGAACTCTTCAGCAATTTTAGTATCATTTCTTGTATATAGGAAAGCTATGCTGAAATAATATAGATTGGAGAAGATAACAATTAAGAGATAAATTAAATTAAAGGTAATCAACTCTGTCGTAATAGTGCTAAAACCTTCAAATTGAATAAAATACCAATTCAAAAGCAAGCTTATTACTGATATTGATATTAATATGGATGCTCCAAATTGAACAATAATCCTAGTTTTAATATTGTCTTCAAATGGTAAAATCTTATTTGATATTATTATAACTAGACGGTTTACTTCTAGAAAAACCAAAGTGAGAATTATTACAAAGATTGCCTCCCTACTAAATATATTTGTAAACAGCTGATCAACTGAGTCAAAGAACAATAGTACCAATAAATAAACAACCAATCCAATTATTAAGGGAGAGGTAATTCTAAACGGAATGTTATTATAGTACCAGTTTTTATCCATAGTTTTCAATTATAGGAACCTTAACTTTAAAATAATCCCCTGTCGAAACTTCAATGTCTCTGTCGATTAAGAACTTATATCTGCTCCTGATATTAGATAACCCAATTTGATAGGATTCAGTCTCCTTTTGCTTATTCAACAAATTTTCCATGGTGGATTGATAAATGGGCTTATCAACAATATTGTTTTTTACAATTAGCTGATTGTTGTTGTTCGAATATATTTCAATCCTTAACTTGCTCTTTTCACTTATAACAGAGTGCTTTAAAGCATTCTCAACGAGTATCTGAAGTGTAAAAGGAGGTATCGAACCTGATATACCTGCTACCTTCTCATCAATAACTAGTTCAATAAAATCCTCATATTTAATCTTGTGCATAAAGAAATAACTCTTGGTCATTTCAATTTCATCAGCAACCGATACTACTTTCTCCGAATTAGTATCCAATATATATGTATAAGTACTGGCCAGCAGTCTGATGTATTTCTCCGCTTGCTGAACATTTAGATAAATTAATGAGGAAATAGTATTCAACGCATTAAACAGGAAATGTGGATTAAGCTGACTCTTAAGTGCTTCAAATCTTAAATCCAGCTGCAATCTCTCTGAAGCCAAAGCTTGAATTTGTCCAACACTATATTGATTATATGAATAAATGGAAAAGTTAATTAGTGAATATATATATGATATTACTAAAGTTAGAATCCCAAACTTAATAATCCCATCGAGTATAGAATCAGTAAATGTGGCTTCTGTGGGAAAATAAACATTGTATAAATATCCAAAAATAAAAATTGTTGCAGCTGTCGAATTTAATAGAAAACTGGTCGAAACTTCAACCAGAAACCTAGTTGAAACATTTTTTCTCCAAGGAAGCCATTTGTTGTATTGCTTGTTTAGCTTGATAAGAATAAACCCCACAATATTAACAAGCATTACTGTGATTAGTAACCCAGGCCACTGATTAATGAGGCTCGGAAATGTGGTTGTTTCACTGTAATAAATAAACAGGTAAACAACCACAGCCAAAATTGTACTTATAATAATATTTCTTAGGCTATTTGACATTTAGATAATTGGAAAAGCTACATACTAACAACGAGTTAACAACGTGTTTTGTTACACATTAATGCTAAAATTATTCATTATTTAATGCTTCCATTACATTTCTGTATTCAGAATCTGAAGTAAGAGTCCTTGCTACTTCAAGATAAGCTTCTTTAATAACAGGATCTTTAATGAAACTTGTTCTTGCAACACCTCTTAGAGCTCTTGATAGTTCCGTATTAGAAGACATGATTTTTGAGGTATTAATTACACCAAGCGCTGTATAATTATTTAGCTTTAATGATTTTGTTATCACAGAAAGAACGCTTCCAATTTCAGTATTACTACTCATACTAGTAATTGTTTCGAATAAAGCATCAACCTCAGGTTTGTTGAATGGCATACTTTTAATGGCTGTTCTAAGTACGTGGCCCATTTCGCTATTGGAAGTTAATTTTCGTGTTATTCTAAATAAACTTAACCAATTAGTAGTGTTTAAAGTATATGTTTTCATAGTTTTTCTTAAAACAGAACCAGCCTCAGAATTACTTGACATTACGTTTATGGTAGTGAAATATTCATCATTAATTTCAGTATCTGACAAGTCAATATTATTAATGGATCTCATAACTGTACCAATTTCTGTATTTGAAGACAACTTCTGTAGAGAATTAAGAACATTTATATAATCTCCGTTACTTAGGTTATAATTTTTTATAAGAAACCTTAATGTTAGACCTGCTTCTGTATTGCTTGACATTCCGTTAATTGCTGCAAAATATGCATTGGATATATCTTTGTTATCCAGTTTAAGATTTTCCAAAGAACGAAGTATGGTTCCCATTTCAGAGTTCGAGCTAAGTTTCAGGACACTTTCCAACAGCTTGATATATGCATAATTACTAAGGTTCTGAGTTACTTCTACGTTTCTTATAACACTTCCACGCTCTGAGTTACTCGACATTCTATTTATACAAGTAAAATATGCATCAGTAACTTCCTTATTATTAAAGTCTATATCAGAAGTGATTTTACGAAGTATTGATCCTCTTTCTGAATTGGAAGAAATTCGTGAGATTCCTATGAAGTATTCTGCAGCTACTCTATTACTAACCATAAACTTGTCGTCGAATTTTCTATAAAGGATTCCTCTTTCTGAATTTGAAGAAATATCCCTTGAGATTGCAGATATAATGGCAATTGTTTCATCTTCATTTAGTTTTATATACTCCAGCAGAGTATTAAAATATAACGATGATATACTATTAGATGATATTTCCCCAATCTCATGAATAAGTCCATCAACTCCATCATTTTTATGAATTCTCGCAACTCTGCCATTTACATCAATTCCAGTCATCCTTACCACATCAAGGAGAATGTCGGCAAGCCACTTTTTACCTTCAGGAATATATTCCATCCTTTTCCTACCTTCGTAATATTCATATTCAAGAGATCCATTTGAATTACTCTCAATATTAATCGAACGATTATTACCAAATGTTTTCTTGCTGATTTTCAGATATCCATCAGGTGAAATACTGACAACTTCAGTATCATTACTATTAACTTTTACATCACCCTTTACCTGTACCTCATAATCTGTAAAGTTGTTGGAAAACTTATAATGTTTACTACTTTTTCCAGTAGAGTTATAAGCATAATTTTGAGATGTAGCATTTAATGTTAATAATGCAACTACTACTATAAGGATGGTTTTAATGGTATTTTTCATAATTTTATATTTAAAAATTGGATTTTCATTTTGCAAATCAACGTTCAATCTTCTCATGAAAAAAGTGATTTTGTATGAATCACATTATTTATGTAGTGAATCGTAAGATAATTGTAATAAATCAAACTTCCATTATATATTAAATATCGAAATTTGGCGTTTAATCA
>CALCGQ010000142.1 GCA_937901015.1 uncultured Bacteroidota bacterium
AATACCAAATAGTTCGACGCGTGATCACTTCTAAAAACGGTACTATCAAGGTGGGGTTTTGAATAAACTCTCCCATCTCTGAAATTAGCTCCATTGTTTTCAATTCAACAAATCCATCTCCAAACTTCTTAATGAAATGATCAATACCATATGGAAAACTTAAAACTAATGTTGATAAGAATTCAGGGGCTATATCACTAACAACTTTTGCGGAATTTATTGCATGCTGGCTTGAATAATTTGCACCACCAAGACCATTGAGAATCATTACTGATAATTTCATTCCAGAGTTTCTGGCTTTTACCAATGCCTCAACTGTTGAACTAGCAGACTCGCCCTTATTAATTATCTTTAATAGCTGATCATCACCCGTTTCAACACCTGTATATAATAACTTAAGTCCTGCATCATATAATTCTTGCAATTCGGAATTAGATTTTGCTTTAAGATCCTTGGGTAAAGCATAAGCTGATATTCTTGTGAGTTTTGGAAATGTCCTATTTAACTTATCAATTATCGCTATCAATTTATTGTAAGAGAGAACCATAGCATTTCCATCAGCAAGAAATACTTTACGTATTTGCGAAGCATATGGTGCCATACTTTCAATTTCTGAAAATATATCATCCATTTTTCTAACATGAAATTTCTTAGTGGTATACATTTCACAGAAAGCACATTTATTCCATGAGCATCCTATCGTAGGTTGTATAATTAAAGATCGTGCTTCACTTGGTGGTCTGTATAATGGTTCCGAATATTGAATCATATCACAAAAATAGAACAAAATTGAAGTGGTGTAGTGGATGAATCATTTCAACTTCATCTTTTAAATAAAGATACTTTATATTATAATTAACTTACTACATTTGTAATATGATACTTGTTACTGGAGGCACAGGTTTAGTTGGCTCACATTTACTTTACTATCTTACAAAAGCAGGTAAAAACCCTGTTGCTTTGAAGCGTAAATCTTCGAATATCAAAAGAGTTTCGGAAGTGTTTTCATATTATTCAAAGGAATATGAATCATTATTTAAGAAGATAGTTTGGATTGAAGGCGATATCTTGGATTATGAATCCCTTTCGGAAGCCATGAAGAATGTTACCCATGTATATCATTGTGCAGCATCTGTTTCCTTTCAATCTTCAGATAGCAGTTCTCTAACCGACACAAATATTACTGGCACTACAAATATTGTAAATGTTTGTCTTGAATCCAATGTTAAGAAGCTCTTACATGTTAGCACAATTGGAGCTCTCGGAAGAGCTGAATCGGATGGCATCGTAACTGAAGAATCTCATTGGAATAACAAGAAGTCGTCGGTTTATTCGACTAGTAAATACCATGCTGAAATGGAAGTATGGAGAGGTATTGCAGAAGGACTTAATGCAGTAATTGTGAATCCATCAATAATACTAGGTCCAGGAGATTGGAACTCTGGTAGCTCAAAACTATTCACCACTATGTATAATGGGTTAAAATTCTACTCAACGGGGACAAATGGTTTTGTAGATGTGAATGATGTTGCAAAAGCAATGATAATCCTCATGGAACATAATATTAGTGGTGAAAGATATATTCTAAATTCTGAGAATGTATCATACAAGGATTTTTTCACTTGGATGGCGCAATCCTTAAAAGTATCTCCTCCACCCTATAAAGCAACGAAATTGATGAGTGAAATAGGATGGAGATTACTTTGGGTAAATGGATTAATCACAGGAAAGAGATCCTCCATCACAAAGGAAACTGCCCAAACAGCCTGCCAAAATTATCAATATTCAAACAGTAAGATAAAAGAGCATACCGATATAAAGTTCGTTCCTGTTAATGAGAGCATTAATAATAATTCCATTTTATTTTTACAATCCCATAATAACTAGAATCATTTTGGCGTTTTGAAAAAAAACACTGCCTATTATTAAATCATACGTTTCACTATTCACTTAAAACCAATATTTTATGAAACGTTTAATTTTAGTAATCTTAATCTCCTTAATTGCTTTCCAATCCTGTAAAGAAAAAAACAATCCCGATCCAGAGGATACTGTTCTCGATTATTTTCCTCTAAAAGTTGGTAACTATTGGGTATATGAAAGATCCAGTTGTGATTCTACATGGACCGTCTGTACCACATTAAGTCAGGATACATGTCAAATCACGAAAGACACTATTATAAATGATAAACTATACTATAAGCTGGAAGGAAATAATATTCTTGGCAATGATACACCTATTTTTCTGAGGGATTCTGGAGATTATCTGGTTAATAGCTTGGGATACATACAACTATCAATTGATGAAATAAACAGTGTTCTTTACGAAGAGTACATCATTAATACACCTCAGACCGACACATTATATTATATAATTCGTGAGATGATAGGTCACCCTAACTATGTTATTGTTCCGGCTGGGACATTCAATTGTATTGACAATCGCACTACATTATTTAGAGTTAAAGAGGGAATTAATGAGGGAGTAAATGCTCATAATTATTACTCTAAGAATGTGGGTCGGGTTTATGAAAATGTACTATTTGCATCTTCACTTAGCGGAATTAAGAGTGAACTTGTTTACTACAATATCAATACTGATTAATCAATAAGAATTTTCTAATATTCAAGAACCACAAAAGCATTTGCCATTTCCTTAACATGGGAAATGCTAAGGTGAATATTGGTAATCTTCTTCTCTTTCAGGAATTCTTTAACTTTTCCATGAGGAACGATATTGGGTTTTCCCAATTCATCATTCAAAACTTCAATTTCATGAAAAGCCATACCATATCTGTAACCAGTTCCCAATGCCTTAAAGAATGCCTCTTTGGCAGCAAATCGTGCGGCAAAGCATTGATATTTGGTAACCTTACCTTTATTGCAATATTTCTGCTCAGCTTCAGTATATAACTTCTTCATTAAAGCATCATTTTTCTCAAGATGCTTTTCCATTCTACCTACTTCGATTATATCTGTTCCGATTCCGAATATCATATTTATGGGTTCTGTGTTGTATGTTCAGGGTTGTGAGTTCTGTGTTGTGAGTTCTGTGTTGTGAGTTCTGTGTTGTGAGTTCTGTGTTGTGAGTTCTGTGTTGTAAGTTCTGTGTTGTGAGTTCTGTGTTCTGTGTTTTGAGTTTTGAGTTGTGGGTTGTGAGTATTGTTAGTTATCTATTTTTATACTTTCGGCCTTTGCTCTCGTTGCTATCCATATAGTTTATTAATGATTGAATCTTTTTTTCTATTTCTTCAACTTGATTGTATAAACTGTTAAATCCTTCATCACTAATCCAAGTGCGATCTTTGCATCTGTAAAATTGTGATTTAAGCTCAGCGGCTGAGCCTTTCGCAATCCAAAGATATTGAGAAAACTCTTTGTTTCCACCTCTCCCATATCCTTCAGCTATATTGTCCATTACTGAACCTGACGAACCATACATTTGAGACTTCAACCTCTTATCGCTATTATATATGTCTAACTTTAATAATTGATGAACTTCTTTAGACAAAATCCGAGCAAGCTTCCAAGCTTCAATATCCTCAAATTTTAATATTGTTCCCATCAATCAAAAATTAAAAACTCTATCCTAAACTCAAAACCCTAAACTCACAACCAGAACTCAGAACCCCAAACTCACAACCCTAAACTCACAACCCTAAACCCTATATAACTTCCAATTCTTTTCCAACCTTCGTAAACGCTGCAATAGCTTTATCAAGATGTGCTCGTTCATGTCCAGCAGAAAGTTGAACACGGATTCTGGCTTGACCTTTTGGAACAACAGGGAAATAGAAACCAATTACATAAATTCCCTCTTCCAATAATTTGGTAGCCATTTCCTGGGAAAGTTTCGCATCATAAAGCATTACAGCACAAATAGCTGATTGAGTTGGTTTGATATCAAAACCTGCAGCCAACATTTTTTCCATGAAATATTCAGTATTCTCATGAAGTTTATCTTGAAGTTCGTTAGTTTCGCTCATCATGTCAAACATTCTGATTCCAGCGCTAACAACTGTTGGTGGCAATGAATTTGAGAATAAATACGGACGAGAACGTTGACGTAACATCTCAATTATTTCTTTTTTACCAGTTGTAAAACCACCTACAGCACCACCAAAGGCTTTACCAAGGGTGCCGGTAATTATATCCAGCTTACCAAAGATATCATAATGCTCACTCACACCTCTACCGGTTTTACCAACAACGCCTGCAGAATGACATTCATCAACCATCACCATTGCATCATATTTTTCGGCTAACTCAACAATTTTATCAACTGGAGCAGTATTACCATCCATGGAAAATACGCCATCGGTTACGATTATTCTAAATCTCTGATCTTGCGCTTTCTTCAGCTCTTCTTCCAGGGCTTCCATATCGGCGTTTGCATATCTATAACGTTGAGCTTTGCATAAACGAACTCCATCAATAATTGAAGCATGATTTAAACTATCAGATATTATTGCATCTTCAGCTGATAATAT
>CALCGQ010000143.1 GCA_937901015.1 uncultured Bacteroidota bacterium
GCTAACAAGCAACTTTTGTCTTAATACCATAACCCATGAATAAGATTTACAAAGTAATGCTCCTGCGGATGATTCTATTATCATCATGCATGTTTTTTAGTTTTTCCAGTATAATTGCTCAAAACAATGAACCGGCAATATTAAATCCCTTTGGTGATGTTGAAGGATGGGTAACCAATGGCAATGGACAGTCTATTGCTGGTGCCACTGTTGGAGTGGATGGTTACGGACAAACAACTACTAATCCTGTTGGTTATTATTTGTTGGAAGGGCTACCTGTTGGTCAAAACACTATTATTTGTTATAAAGATGGTTACAATACTGGTGTTGATTCAGTAATTGTAATTCAAGCTGATACCGTAAATCTTGATTATACATTAACCCAACCCAATATAACTGTTGTTCCCTCAGTGTTTTCTGTCACATTAAATCCAAATGAATTTTTAACGCAGTACCTAAGTCTGTTAAATGTAGGTGATGGCGAATGTGAGTGGACAGCAGTTATTAACTATCCGTCGTCAGGATCATCTTCAGGTTCTAATGTAGTAAAACCTGCAAATATTCAGAATTTCAGTTTTGTGAATTATACCCAAACAGATGTAATTACTATTCCTGGAGGAAACTGTGAACCCATGAATGCAAGATCAGGTTTCGATTGTCCTGATCAAACAGTTTTTTCACATCCTCCTCTTGCATCAGACAATGGATATAGTTGTGAAGAAGATGCTGGAATGATGTGCTATCAGAGTTTTTCCGGTGTTACCGAAAGTATAACAACGGTCACAATTTATGCAATTCATACTTCAATACCTTCCGGACAACGAGAATTGTTGTGTGAAGTATACGGCCCGGGTTCAACTCCCGGTACCATAGAAAGTTCTACTATCGTAATGGCTGATCCTGTATCTACAGGTATTCAGGTCCTGGGTTATGATACTTATTCATATACATTTGATATTCCTAAAACAGATTTATCAGAAGGGTGGATTGGTATCCAGGCAACCTCAGGTGGAAGCCCAATATTCTACTGGCTAAACACTTATTATACACCATCTTACACTGGCATGCAAAATAATACGGTCTTGCCAACTGGCTTGGCAATGTGCTTGAGCTCAAATCTTGATAACTGGTTAACACTTGATGATTATGAAGGTACAGTTTCAGCAAACGGTGGAGCACAAAATGTAGGTGTGAATTTTAATGCTCTGGATATGAATGCTGGGGAAGTTTATACTGCTGAGATAGTAATTACTACCCAGCCGGATGTTGGAACTTTTAATATTCCGGTTACAATGACAATTGCCGGTGTTCAACTCTATCCTGTATATAACCTACGGGCAGAACTAGTTAATATGGTAACCGGTCAGATTGACTTAGACTGGATGTTTGATCCGGATGGGTATTATAGCCCATTGTTTAAGTATTTTCTTATTGAAGAAGATGGTGTGTATATGGATACTACAATCCAAATTTTCTATTCATTACCCTTGTCAACATATGGAATCCATTGTTATACTGTACTACCAGTTTTTACAGTTGGTAACGGGGTTGGGGAAACAACCTGTATTGAATGGGAAATACCATCATTGTGCTGGAATCCAAATATTGTTTACAATGAGCAATGGATTAATTCGCAGGAACAAGTAAATCTTACCATCGAAAACTGTGGTTTGGGGATGTTGGATTTTATTTTCCCCGATTATATTTCAGGAAGCAGATTCGCCTGCTATATGCAAGTTGCATTATATGATACCTATGGAGATGGATGGAACGGTGGTAGTTTGGATGTATTTGTAAATGGAATACTTGCTCTTAATGATATTACCATTAACAATGGAGGA
>CALCGQ010000144.1 GCA_937901015.1 uncultured Bacteroidota bacterium
AAAATCACTTACAGAGTCTCAAAGTAAATATAGCATTAGTTATTATGTTTTCTCTGTTATTGAATTCCTGTATTTGTAATGATGATAGAATAGATGTTAATGAAGGAAGAGAGCTATTTGATGAAGAGTTATTAGTTATTCCTTATCAAGAGGGAGATACAATAAGTTTTATAAGTGACAATGAAATACATAATCTTATTTGCACTTATCGTGAACACTATTATGACCAAGGTCAACCCACATGGATTTCTCACAATGAGTGTGAGGGAAAAAGGCTTATGAGCAAAGATAAATTGCATATAACACTTAAAACAGATTTGAGTTCATACTATTATGATTATCCAGAAGTAGTATTTGAAGATTCGGTCAATATTTATTTTTATGTTGAATCCAGTTACTTTAGAGATGATTATTCTGTATTTAGGTTTAATATGCGAGGTCACCTAACAGGTGGTGCATTATTATTTCTTGTTGATAATGAAATTTATTATGAGGAAGATTTTCGCCCAGGATATAGTCATAGCCCAAGTTATAGTCTTGAAAAACATAGTACTATAGACCTAAATGGAACTACATATTACAACGTAATATCTACGGAAACTACATACTCCAATTCACACGATCTGCCATATTATTATACTAAGGTATTCTATAATCAGGAGTTTGGAATACTTCAGATTCAACGTTCAGATGGAATTATTTATGATTTGTTTGATTAATCATAAAAAAAAGGGAATGCTATTTTGAAGAAAATATCTCAACTTTTAGGATTTACTCTCAACGTCAAATATAGGAGAAATGATCTAATTCACAGCTTGATGGTTTCGATTTGATATAGAGTGTTGTCAATAGTTATTTAATATGGTAACCCAAGGATTGAGAATGATGACCAGTAATATGGATTATTATTTTCATTTTTAAACTCCAAGATCGCTTTACGAAAAGCGGAATGTGGCATAAGTTTATCAGGCTCTTTTAAACGATTAAAAAATAGACTCATAAGAATCGCGGTTTTCTCATCATCAACATTCCATAGGCTCATTACAACATGATTAGAACCAGCAATATTAAAGGCCCTAGCTAAGCCGATCACACCTGCTTCATGCTCTTTACCAATGCCAGTTTGGCAAGCACTCAGAACAACCAAGTCAGCATTTAATGAACATTTTAACCTTATATCTTGTACATCTTTTGCTGTTAGTGTTGATTTACCATCATCATCCATTGATAGTGCTAAATAACTATTATTTAGTGGGTCTATATTGTCAGATATCCCATGTGTTGCAAAATATAATAAATCGTAGTTACATATGTTATCATAAAAATTTGAAAATTTAGCATCTTTGCCATTGAGTAATGTATATGTAGAATCCTTCAATAGACTTGTAATATCTTTTACTTCTTTTTCTGTTCCTGGAAGTGGATTAAATACAACTTTAGACGAACCATTAAATGTAGGGTTGGATATAAATAACCCATTATCTATGGTATAAGAAACCTCGGTATCCATAGAAATAAAACCGTTACTTTCATTTAAACTCTTTGATAAAAAGACCTCCAATAAACTTGGTGCAATTGAATAACTCATTAAGTCAATTAAATAATTATTCTCTGATAACTTAATCGCAGCAAAGGGAATATTTGATAAATTTAAGGCAGGAACAATTATTAAGTGTTCTAAGTCTTTAATTTCTTCTTTAAAAGGGAAAATATATTCTTCAGTTTCGTTTATCGTTTTTTCTAAATTACGGGTTGTGAGTGTAGTAGGGCCCCGGTTTAATCCATTAGATGAGTAATATGTGCTGTAATTAGCTACACTTGCTATAAACTCTTTTCTTGAAATGGACTTCTTTTTTGTAAACATACTTCCGTTCTTCTTCAAAAGAATCGAAATAAATGAACCTTCATTATAGGTGTAAATTAAAATACCTATATTATTTGGATAACTAACTAGTTCTTCTAGCAGTCTTGTTACTGTCTTTTCTTCATAATTACTGGTATCAATGGTAATCCCTCTTGATGCATATAAATCATCTGATTGTCTTGAATGGAGTTTCATCAACGAGTTAAGCTTCGTTGTATCCTGAATCCATGTAATTCTATTATTATCAAGCTCATCCTCCAATATACTTCCGAGGTTCTGAGAATATGATATGTAGTTAGTATTTAAAATTATGATTAAAAGAATTATTATGTGTTTATAGCGTGATATCATTTTAATATTTATTATTAACACTGAGCTAAACTGTTTTTCGAGTCAGTTTAGATGAAATATAGTGAGTTAATTAGATTGTAAAGCTAGAATAATTAAATAAGGAAACTATTATTCAATTGCCAGAAATATGGCTTGATCCACTTTTTGCTTGATCTATATTTTTGCCGATAATGTGAATAGCTTTATCTTTACTTATCACATTTATTAATCGCTAATGTATAGCTCTAATATCTATAGCCTAATTAATATCCAAATTATAAAACAGATCTTTTAAGAGAATCAGGCTTATTTTCAATAAGTTGTATTATTCCAATCCCATATAAGGCTTGTTGGAAACAATCATGCTTCGGAGTTCTTTAATATATTCATTCCCTCTAGCAGAATAAGCTCCCAAACCACCCGCCATAGTTAACGCGCTAGGTGCCTCATCATTTTTACGGTTTTTATACCTTTCTTTTCTAAGTTTACTGAATAGGGGATGCGAATTCAGAAACTGCAAATAAAAACGCACCGACAAGCTTACACTTTCAAATACAGCCACTTCATGCGTTTCACCCTTGGGACGTCTTTTGGGAACTATACCACAACCGGGTGTAAAACACCATTGGCCAAAGATGTTATTTGCTTTTCTTGCAAAATAGGAGGTGCCCCATGCTGATTCAAGAGCTGCTTGCACAAATGCCAGTTCGGGAGGTATAATATCCACATGCAACAATAGGTCTTTATAGCATTTTGATTTGTTTAGATCTGTATTCTTAACACGGTAGCGTAAAACCATTTCTTGAAGTTTTGTTGTTTCATCATCTGTAAATTTAACGTGTCCGTTAAATTTTGTCTGCATGTCAACAATGAATTTCCTTTCATCAAGCACTCGTTCATTCTCAGCATTTATACTCGGCTTCATAAATGCAAAAAACTGCCTTTTCTTGTTATTAACATTTTTAATGCTGGCAAAATCGGGTAAGTCAGTTTTTATACTATCATGTTTCGTATCATGCTGTTCTTTGGATGGTTTCTTCCTTTGCGGTTTTGGTTTTTCAATTTCTTTCGGTATGATAATTAGGTCTTCCACCAACGTAATATCTAGCATCATGGAGTCAATCACAACTTCTTCTAATTTATCAAACTCAAATTCAAATTTCTCATTTACGATTTCTACGGACAGGCTATCCCTATTCAAGTAGTTAGGGTCAATCTGGTAATTATCATATTTGGTAAAATCATTGAATTTAATCACAAGCTGAAGTTTTTTTACATAATATTCTCGTAGTTCACTGTAATTTTCAAGATCATTTACTAGTACATATGGGTTTTTCTCTTCCTTCCTCTGTCGTCTGAAGTCACTGTAAGGACCTTTGCTAATGGTAAGGAAATAATCCTCTATTGATTTTGATAAACTGGGATAACTTTTTAGGTATGTAAATTTTCCATCACGGTCACTATTGGCAATAATGCGGTTATCCTTCTCACTAAATGACCAAACACCGAAAACATTTTGGGCTTCCAAAAAAAAGCGTGATGTTCCCCAGCCACTTTCAACAGCCGATTGAGCTAAGACGATGCTGTTTGGATGCGTGTTTAGTTTGCTCAATAATTCATCATAACTTTCAGATTTGTATTTCTTAAGCAATTCTTGTAGGAAAAGGTTCTCGTCATTGGAGAGCATCGAAGTATCCCCAGAGATTAATGCCCTGACCTCATTTTGTGTGTTTTTTAACTCTGCCCTTACCGCTAAAATAGCTGGTAAGATCATAGCTACAAATTTTTGTTTTTTTTCATCAATAGGAAGTTCTGCTAAAGAGATAACACTGGTATAATCATAAGGTATTACTAACGAATCGATGTCCTGAATATCATTAACATGATGAATCTTTTTCGAAATTGTTTTGACAGGGCTGTTGTCGCATGCATTCAATACCAATACAACCAAAACAAGATATAGAGAATTCTTAAAGAGCACTTTCTTTTTCATGTAGATGATATTTAATAGGTGTTAACGTAAGACAATATTCATACAAAAATACGCATCTAATTTATTTTTAGCTATTTATTGGAAGATCTGGAGCTGTTGCCCACCCAAAATCGGAATAAATTTACCATCAATTCCGGTTTGCTTTGACCTCGAGATCCAGAGTGTTAATGGGTTGTAACTATTTGTTTATAAGTTATATATTATCTTATATTTTTTATCTCTTTGCATTATTCATAGGTGGTCACTAAAACCGGAATGGGGTGGTCAGTGTGACCGATTTTTGCAGATATATAGCAGATTGAAAGTATTGGAGTGGTGTTATGATATAGTCAGTTATTAAACTAGTCCATTAAACAGAAGTATAATCATTTAACCCCATTTTTACACAACATAAAAAAAAGCCTCTGAAAATCAGAGGCTTAAGAGTTAAATGGTAGTCCGTACGGGATTCGAACCCGTGTTACCAGGATGAAAACCTGGGGGCCTAACCTGACTAGCCGAACGGACCATTTTTTGTTAGGAGCGGCAAAAATAATAAATTTTTCTATTGAACAAGAGCTTTTGAAAAAAAAATTAGAAATTTTCTTGATCTGCCTGAAATTTATATCCCAATCGCTTTCCTGTCTGCAAACTGAACTTATCCAATGCGCTTTTCATATCATTAACAGTAACAAACTTAACTATATCATAATTAGGTGTTAATAGGTCGAAGTTTACGGTATATTTCACCGCTGCATTGATCAATGTTTCAGATGATGCTTTATCAAGAATATTCTTTCCGAAATTATTGTATAAAAAACCAAGTTCCCTTTTTCCTTCAATGAAATAATGACCTTCTTTATTTACAAAAATTCTACCAATCAAATAACCAATATCGTTTACTCTATTGTACTTAAAAGAATCTGCTATGAAATTGTAAATATTAATTATGCCGCAATATGACCTTGAAGGGTCTTCCTTTACATAAGGCGTTTTCATTACCTCATGATCTCTAGGAAATTCAAAAACATTGGTGTGCATCATAAATAACAACACATCACCACCAAACTTTAGATCGATTTCGAACTGTCCAACTTGCTTTGATTCAATATTGGGAACGTTTTCATTCTTCTTATGAAATTTGCTATAATCATTGGTGAGGTTTTCAATTGATTCCTTAAGCTGATTAAAAGCAGTTAGAGTTGTGTCGTATACTGATGTTTTTAACCCAGATTTGGTAGCAACCAGATTAAAAAGCTCTTCGCTTTCTTTTGAGATTTTCATGGTGATGAATTTTTACTCAAAGGTAAAAGAAAGTAGGAATACTTTTGATTTTAATGATTCTAAACTTCCAGAATACATATGATCTTCTTCAATAACCAGATTTCTAAATCCATACCCCATTTTGGCTTCAATACCAAATTTGAAATATGTTGTGTAGAATTCAGTACCTGCTCCGATTTCAAGAGAAAAATCATGCCTCTCTAGTTTTACATTTGAGGTATTATTGTTGTTTTTACCTTTTTTCTGTGATGCAAGGTCGAGTGAGTATTTCATACCACCTAGCACATAGGCTCTGAAATTATTTAATCGCTTGGATTTATATCTAAATTCAAGTGGTATTTCAATTATAGTTGAAGTAATACTTTTTCGTAGCTCAACGAAAAGAGGCTCACCATTTCTATATCTTAGTACATTGTAATTCAGATGCCTCTCACCAAATGAAAGGGTTGGGATAAACCTCATATCAACATATTTTGCTAACCTAAGGTTTGCTAATATCCCTACGGAGAAACCAGGAGTAGGAGTGGAGGTTACACTGTATACATAAAGTGAGTCTCCAAATAGGTCTGGGGATTGATCTGCTGACCATTTAATGCTTGCAACATCATCAACAGTCTTTACTGAAAATAACATATGGTTGATACCCAGAATAAACCCAAAATGATATTGGTTTTCATCGTATGCTGGTAAATTGAGCACTTTTCTCTTCTGAGCATGTGAATCTATAGCAGATGAAACCAGAATTAAAAGAAAAGCTATAAAGATGATTGTTTTTTTACTCAAACTATATTTTTTAATTGTTAACGCTAATGTTGTTATGTTAGTATCAATCAATAAACTATTTTGATGAATTCAGATAAAAACGGGCGCAAATTTAATTATTTTAACCAATACTACTTTGTTGCGGAATATAAAGTTGCTATTCCCATGGTAAGTCTTTTTTGTTTTGGATTTTTGAATCCCGCTTTGGTAAGTTCATCTAAAAAAGCTTGATCTTCAGCAAATCCTTGTACCGACTCTGGCAGGTATGTATATGCAGCATTACTTTTGGAAACCATTTTTCCCATTATGGGGAGTATATATTTGAAATAGAAATTATATATCTGTTTAAAGGGGAATGACTTTGGTTTTGAAAATTCAAGTACGGCAAAAATTCCATCAGTTGTTAATACACGATTTATTTCAACCAGCCCTTTTTGTAGAGTTTCAAAATTCCTAACTCCAAAAGATACCGTTACCGCATCGAAGCTACCATCTTTAAACTGTAGGTTTTCGGCATCTCCTTCCACAAGGTCAATAATATTTGTTAATCCCTTTTGTTTGATCTTAACTTTGCCAATTTCTAGCATCTCAACAGCAATGTCGACGCCGGTTATATGATCAGGCTTTAGCTTTGTAAGCTCAATTGCCAGATCTCCAGTACCTGTTGCAACATCAAGTATCCTTTTTGGGTTATGCTTTGCAAGTAACCTGCGAACCCTTTTTCTCCATTGAATATCAATTCCTACAGATAGAAAATGGTTTAGGAAGTCGTATTTGTGAGCAATGTCGTTAAACATCGATCTTACTTTCTCTTTTTCTGGTTTATGTGTGTGAGATGTCGTATAACTCATCTAGTTTTTATTAGTCGTTTGTTTAGCAAGAAATATTAATTATGATCTGGCAAGTAGTCTGTTAACTTCCTTCAATAAACTATGTTTTTTAACAGATACAACGCCAACTTCCTCACAAACCAATCCTCCAGCAAGATTTGATATTGCGGCCATTACAGGTGGGTCTATTTTTTGTGCGATACATAGTGCAGCGACGCTTATCACTGTATCACCAGCACCACTTACATCTGCAATGTTTCTAAAGTGGGCCGGTATCAGCCTAGATTCATAAACATCATTTACTTTCCAACTGATAAATACTCCTCGTTCGCTCAGAGTGTTAAGTACAATCTCAGCATTTAGCTTATCCTGTAATTTTGCAACGGCCATTTCAACGTCTACATCGTTGTTAACATCAAACTCAATATTTAAACCTTCTTTAATTTCTTTAAGATTGGGTTTAAAAAGACTCACATTTTTATAGTCAAGAAAATTCTCCTTTTTGGGATCAACTACAATAGGTATATTTTTGGAATTAGCTAAATTCGTTACTTTATCAATTAATTCACGGGATATGACTCCTTTATCATAATCCTGGAAGATAATTACATCAGCCTTGTCAGCCACTACAATATTCTGAATTCTATCCCAAAGCTCATTATTTTGATCAAATGTCAACATATCCCTAGTTTCTTCATCAACCCTTAGTAACTGAGAGTTATTTCCGATCACCCTGAACTTTGTTGTTGTAATTCTATCCGCATTCTGAATAATGCCTTCCACTGGCAAGCCTTCCTTATTAAGTAATGAAATAAAATCATCACCACGCTGATCATTACCAATAACGGAACATAATATGGGAGTGGCTCCTAATGCTTTAAGGTTTAAACCAACATTTGCGGCTCCACCCAACCTATTTTCTCTTTTCTTAACTTCAACAATTGGTACTGGGGCTTCGGGTGAAATTCTATTAACTGTTCCCCAAATGTAGGAATCGACCATAACATCCCCAATAACTAAGGCGCTAAGGTTATTAAATTCAGAAAATAACTTTGAAATAGATTCTGTAGATATCATTTAAAATACTTTTATTGGATGGCAAAAATAAGGATTTGTTGATGTTTATCTTATTTTTACTGATAGTTTTTCAAATAAAACAATTGTAACCACCATGTATTCATTTTCTAGAAACGTTATTGTAATAATTTTATTATTAGCTAATTACATAGTGGTTGGGCAATATCTGGATTTAGAATCGGGAATGAATATATCAAATATGCAAGGAGATGAGTTGCTTTCAGAGTGGTCTCCTGACGGTTCTCAGTTGTTATTTCAGTCTAATATTGATGGAAAGAATACCATATATATATATAATCAAACAATTGATACAACCATATTTTTCAGTAGTTCAGAGCTAAATTTCAGAAATGCGGTATGGCATCCTGATGGTGATAAAGTTGTGTTTGATTCAGATTATAGTGGCCGTGACTTTCTTTATGTAATAAATATAGGAACGCATGAAATTACTAAATTGTTTAACCGAAATATAGCATGTAAGAATGCAACTTATTCTAGTTCCGATAGACAAGTGTATTTCACAGGATTTGATGAGCTCAATGCAAAGTGGGAAATATATTCCTATGATTTTGTTTATGATAATTTAAACAAGCTTACCAATACAAAGTTTGGGGTCGGTAATCCCGATATTAATGCCAAAGGGAAACTGATTGCGATATCCAAAACAGATCCCTTCACTAATAAAAATTCGTTTGAGTTAATTAATTGGTATGGTGATAGATATGCTATGTTTAATGAGTTAGATGGTGAGATGAGTTCTTGGGACCCAATGGGACTTAAGCTGTATTTCATAACAAATAATATTGATGGTAGCAGTGACCTGTATAGTATTTGGAAAGATGGTTCCCATATTGAAAAAATAGCTTCGCATGAATCTGGTCTATCAGGACCTTCGGTATCACCAGATGGAACCAAAATTGCGCTTTCTGTTAAAACAATTAATGGTTGGGATGTATTTGTGCTACCATTTGATGATTATTAATAGGTAATTGCTTCTAGCTTATCTAAATACCATCATACAGTTGATTAATGACTAATTATCCAATTAACTAATAATCTAATTATACAAAGACCAACTAATTATGTTAAATTTGCTAATCATTAAAAAAAATAGAGATGGCACAACAACAAGAGTTTGATTTAAAGAAAGTACTACCAATAGGAATTGCCATAGCGGCAATTATTTTTGTGATAATATTTTGGAGCAGAATGACAGTTAACATAGGAGCTGGTCATGCAGGTGTACTATTTGAAACCTTTAGAGGAGGTGTTGATACAACAAAAACATATGGTGAAGGATTTCATTTTTTAGCTCCTTGGAACGAGATGATAACATACGAAACTCGTCAGCAGGAAATAGCGGAAGACATGAATGTGCTTTCGTCAAATGGACTTGAAATTAAAGCAGATGTAAGCGCATGGTACCGCCCTGAATACGATAAACTTGGGATGCTTCATGCTAATATTGGAAAAGAATATCTACGTAGAGTAGTAATTCCTGCTCTTCGTTCATCAGCTCGAAGCGTAATCGGTAGATATACTCCCGAACAGATTTATTCAACAAAAAGGGATGCGATTCAAGATGAGATTTTTGAGGAAGCCAAAAATATTCTTGATGAAAAATATGTGGACTTGTCTCAAATACTAATTCGTTCGATCGTATTACCAACAACAATAAAATCTGCGATCGAGGGTAAACTTAAACAAGAGCAAGAGTCACTTGAGTATGAGTTTAAAATACAGAAAGCTCAAAAAGAAGCAAAACGCCAGATTATTGATGCAGAAGGTAAAGCCGAGGCAAACCGTATTCTAAATGCAAGTTTAACAACCAATATTCTTCGTGAAAAGGGAATAAGCGCAACGGTTAAGTTAGCCGAGTCAAACAACTCAAAAATTATTGTTATAGGTAACAGTGATGGAGGTATGCCACTAATTCTTGGTGACATTAAATAGTCCTAACTTAAGTTAAATAAAAAACCCTGACATTATTTCAATGTCAGGGTTTTTTGTATTCTGTAAATGGAACTGATATTAAGTATTAGATTAACTTCAATTCAATTAGACAGCCATGAATAAGTTCAAATGTGCTCTCAATATCATGATCAAGTCCAACTGAAAAACGCACTAAACCTGGAGATAGGCCCATTTCAGCTTGAATATCAACAGGAACTTCTGATGAAGTACTGCGACCGGAATTTGAGAATAATGTTTTGAAGTATCCCAAACTAACTGCATGATATCCAACTCCTCTTTCTTGCATCATTTCCATAAATGGTGTTGCTCTTTCAGCTGTTTCTAGGTCGATGGCGATAATACCACTGTAACCAAATCCATCATTCATCATTGAGTTCATCAACTCATGTTGTGGATGTTCTGGAACACCTGGATAGTTGAACTTTAATCCAACTTCCTTGAATTTGTTTGCTAGGTAAAGGGCATTTCTACCATGTTGAACCATTCTAACATGAAGAGTTCCCATGTTCTTTAATATGGATGAAGAACGTAATGGATCAAGAACAGGACCTAATAACATGGCTGTACCATCATTTACATTACTTATATCATTTATAAATTCCTCTGATGCACAGATAGCTCCTGCAACACAGTCATTTTTACCGTTTATAAACTTTGTCATACTATATACAACAACGTCAGCACCAAGTTTAAACGGGCTTAATATTAATGGCGTAAATGTATTATCAACAAGTACTTTAATTCCATGAGGTTTGGCAATCGCAGCTATGGCTGGGATATCACTTACCTGTAACATTGGATTAGTCATACTTTCTGTATAAATAACCTTGGTATTTGGCTTTATAGCATTTTTAATGCTTTCGTGGTCGGATATATTTACAAATGATACCTCAATGTTAAATTTTTGCACATAATTACTTAAGAACGCAAATGTTCCTCCATAAGTTGTAACACTTGTAATAATGTGGTCACCTGCATTACATATCTGTAATATTGCAGTTGTAATTGCAGCCATACCTGATGCTGTTACCCATGCTGCTTCAGTTCCTTCCATAGTTGCAAGAACATCTGAAAGATATTTATTGGATGGATTCCAATGGCGTGAATACAAAAAGCAACCTTGTGCTTCACCATGAAATGCATCAATCATTACATTTTCATGCATAAAAGTGTAAGTCGCTGAATCTGTGATTGATGGGTTTACACCACCGAATTCACCAAATTGTTCCATACGTTGTATGGCAGTTGCCGGATCATATTTTTTTGACATAGTAATTTATCGTTAGGTTCAATGAGCAAAAGTAATAAACAAACAGATTTTTATTCTCAGAATGCTTCTAAATTAGTAACTTATATCCATTATAAATTGTGTAGCACAAAAGTTAGAAAACAAAGCTGACATTTTTATGTGATATAAAGAATATTAATATGTTAGATGCAGTAAGTTGGATCTAATTTAGCATTAATACTTATGCCATAATAATGAAGATTTGGCATATTTTAATAATTTCGCCACACAAAAGGAAAATATAGAAGGACGAGTTGAGTCATATAATCAAAAAATACGCATTAGTTTATGCTTCATTGGTGATAATCTTTTTATCGGTGAACCTTATTGGAACGGACTCGATTCGTAAGGTGTTTATTGATGGTGATGGAAGCGGACATTATGCATATTTACCATCCTTGATAATTTATGGGAGTGTTGATTTTACAGATGTCTTTAATTTTGAAAAGAGTCAGAGACCGCCCGATTACATGGGACATTACTTCCATAAGGTAAATGGGATATACATCAATAAGTATACAGCAGGAACTGCTTTACTCCAATTGCCTTTCTTTATTATTGGTTATCTATTAAGCTTGTTATTAGGCTTTGCTCCTGATGGATATAATGTTGTTTTTCAGTACTGTAGTGCGTTATCAGCTTTGTTTTGGGTTGGTATAGGTCTTGTTTTTTTAGTTAAATTCCTTGAAACATATAGTATCAACAAGAAGTTTGCATGGGCAATGTCAGTTGTTTGCCTATTTGGAACGAATTTATTTTTCTATACTTTCGTTGATTCTTCATTCTCACATGTCTATTCCTTTTCAATAATTACATTGTTTGTATATTATATGCGTAGGATTTTCCTGGCTTATGGTAGATGGGATGTTGTAAAAGCTGCGTTTTTACTCGGACTAATTTTTCTCATAAGACCTGCAAATATTCTCATTGTAGCTATTATCCCATTTTTAGCGGGATCTTCTGAAAAAATGATCAGCGCAATCAAGGATAAAATTTCTAATCATGATTATCTGCCCGCCATAATCGCATTTATTGTCGCGTTAAGCCCACAGCTAATAATTAATTACCTTCAAACAGGAAGTCCGATAATTTATGGATATCAAAACGAAGGTTTTTATTTTACAGATCCGCAGATAGTAAACTTCTTAATTAGCTTTAAGAAAGGATGGTTTATCTATACGCCAATTTTCTTATTACTTATACCGGGTATGATTTATTTGTGGAGAAGTCAAACTAAGTTTTCATTTTTTAGTTTCTTGTTCTTTTTTGTCGTTCTAGTCTATGTTTTCTCTTCTTGGTGGAATTGGTATTATGGTGATAGTTTTGGAATGAGACCTATGGTTGATTATTATAGTATCTTCATACTAATCATCGCCCTGTTCATTCATAATACTTGTAAAAAATGGATAAAGAATCTAGCCTTTGTATTTATTGGGTTAACGATAATTCTAAACCTAATTCAATCATATCAATATGCAATTGGGATTATTCATGCTGACTCCATGACAAAAAAAGCATATTGGCAAGTATTTTTAGATATTGACAAGCAAAGTGCAAAGAAAATATCCTGTGGTGATGAGACTTTCTATGGTAGGTTAGATGAGAATCCATTCTTTACAACTTATAATAATATTGAAACATCAGATATCGGATGGACAAAGTCTGCAGTTGGCGCATCTGAATTTTGGTATTCAGACTCCTTAGCCATTAAGCAAACACCAAAGTCGGTTTGGAGTCCCTCATATAAGTATTATATACCTGATTCATTGGTTGGATATGGTAATATATATGTTAGATTCAATACTAGGTATTATGAGGAAGTGAAAGATGCTGCATTAAAATCCGTTTTTGTGGTAGATATCACCGATACAATTGGAAAGAATGTTTTTTATAAAACGTTTAAAATCAAGAATATTCCTGATAACATTGTTAATGAATGGCAGCTAGGAAGTATCGGCTTTAAACTACCTAAGATAACTAAGGATATGGAGTTTATTAAATTCTATATATGGAATGTTGGAAAGCAAACCTATTACATTGATGACTTAGAATTACAATTTTCTACTTACAACCATTAGAATAGTATTGGATTAAGCATCAATTATATTAAATCTGTTTTATTGATATATGAATTACGATTTATGGTATTGGATTTGATTTTTCGAATGTCAACAATGCGACTATTCTGTTATCCTGACCATCGGGTAGGATCTCATCTTTTATTTTAGTTTCTGATAAAGAGTATCTTCTATCATTTTAGCATTGTCGCATTTCAGCATTTTATTCTATCTTGTTAGCCTCCACGCTTAGTCTTCCGAACCCTAAGCTTTGCCATTAATTAATGTAATTCCAATAATATTTCATGCGGGGATGCTTGAAAAGTTGTTGCTAGTGAGATTCTTCGCTGCACTCAGAAGGACAAAAATACATCTAAGAATTTAATCATTCACTCATTGTAGCATTTCATCATTAACTCAACTACTCCAACTATTTCTGATCTGGAAATTTATCTGGTATCGCAAAATCTTTTCTTGTAAGAAACTCATCATCCCTTAAAGTTTTAATAAAATTTAGTAGATCTTCTTTTTCCGAAGCAGTAAGCTGGTTACCACCATAAATAATATGATGCATTAACGGATCAGATTGTTCAGACATATTTAAATCATGGGCATAAAAATCAATAACTTCTTCCAAGGTCTTGTATCTGCCATCATGCATATATGGTGCTTGTAACTCAATGTTTCTCAGTGTAGTTGCTTTATAAGCTCCATGATCCATTATATTACCGGTAATTGAATACCTGTCTAGTGGATCAGTAAATATTGTGTCTTTACCATTATTATAGAATAAATGGGTAGTGAAAAGTGGATTGCCATATCCGCCATGACAATGGAAACAGTCGGCACCTTCCTCAGTTGTGAATAGTACAAATCCATTAAGTTCAGATGGTGAAAATTGTACCTCTCCTCTCATATAGCCATCAAATTTTGAGTTTGCAGATATTAAAGTTCTGATAAATTGCGCTATTGCGCGCTCAATATTCTTAAATGTTACTTCTTCTTTACCAAATGCTTTTCCAAATAATTCAGGATAGCCTTCAATGGACTGGAATAGGTTTTTAATCCTTGTCGTATCTCCATCTATTTCATCTTTTGCTAGCACTGCCAATCGTACCATATCCTCGATATTTCTCATGTCCACATTTTGATTTTCAGGATATAAAAAACCACTCCATCCATAACCAGTTTTATTCCAAACCAAGTTTATCATTGGAAGCATAACATGATGTGTTTTTAATCCACTTATCCCATGTGGGTGACCGTCCTCAAAATCAGGGTGATCGATTCCAGCCTCGAATGACCTTTCCTGACGATGGCAAGTGGCGCAACTCATAAGCGAATCTTGATGTGTTCTACCAGACAACCTACCATCATAAAATAAGAATCTGCCAAGCTCAATGCCTTCCACTGTCATTGGATTATCATCTGGGATATTTAAATCTGTGGGAAATCCAAAAGGAATATCTATATTATATGGAGTTGGGCTGTATGGAGTTGGTGATGGCTTCTCTTCGCAACCAATTATACTTAGTATTATTAAACTAAAGATGATTACAATTACTTTTTTCATTATTTCAGAGTATAAGTAAATACATCATGTCCATTTTCAATTGCATGGCTCATAGCTTCTTGATTCTGCATTATATCACCACCCCAATAATTATGATCATAAGTATTGGGATTGCTAAACCACTTGTTCATATTCATATTTATTACAATTGTCGTAGTTTGATCAGCCATGATATTGTAGCTCACATTCTGCATATTTATTCGAAAACTATTGTCAATATAATCCGTTATAGAATCAGGGAAACTATAATAAATCTGACCTCTGCCTAAGTGAAAATTAAAGGGAGCCAGTAAGTTATCTTCATTTATCCACTTGCCATTTAATTTCATATAATGGTACCCTCCACCAAGGTTTTCAGGCCAAAACATAAATGAGTGTGGTGGGTTAACAAACATAAGTGATTCATTTTTTGAATCAACTATACCGAAGGTAAAACTGATTGCAGAGTAAGTTCCAGTTGAAATATCCTCCTTAAAAGTATATTCTTGTGAAGATTCCATATCTGTATCAATATAATGAATATCATTCCATTCATTTAAAATGATGCTAGAGCCATCATCATTATGAATTTCTACATCAGAAATAAAATACTGTATTTCATTGATCAAATATTTATTACCGGCTTCGTTGAAATAAATTAATGAATCAAAAACTATTTTCGAATTATCTATTAAATGATAGAATTCAAATTTTAGCTTTCCAACTGGATCACTAGGAACTATTGGATCATTACCACATGAATACATCAAAAATAATATTGCAATAGTTATCGTAAGGAAAATGTTTCTTGCTTTATTCAATAATTTCATACACCATAATTATGTTATCAATCATAACGAAGTTATTAATATGGAATTGTGCCACTAACCGTTAAGAATGATAAAGTATCAGATTTATTTGAAGCTTGTTTATAAACCTTACCATCTATTAGTATCATAACTTTTAATGATGAATTGATATCTTTATAATTACCAGATAAATACAGTATATCTCCTTCATCAGCTATGTATTGATACGACCATTGGTCCTGAGCACTCTGCGGCACAACTTCCAAAGTTACTAATTCATTATTTTCGTTAAGATGTTGCAAATTATATACCGAAATTGCTCCTGTTGCTACATATTTAACATTCTTTTGGTTAGTATCTACACATGATGATGTTAGTAGGAGTATTACAATTGATATGATGAATAACGTTTTCATTTCTTGCTATAGTTTAATAATTAAATTAGTGTAGATAACTCGTCCGGGTTCGTAGAATGGACTGCTGCTTCCTATTATTCTTCTATTCAAATGTTCGTAATAAGTGGTGTTACATATATTATTAATACCAAGTGTTAAACTAAGGTTGTTACTATATATATAGTTCATTCTAAAGTTAAGCAAGTTAAACCCTGGAGTTGATGATTCATAGTACGCTTGAGATACAAGGTTTTGCGTTGAAACCATTCTAAAATGTATTTCAGGTATCAATTTTCTTTTGAAGAACTTGTAATTAATCCAAAGACTTGCTTCAAGAGGAGGTATCTCAGGAAGAGGATCATTTTTAATGATTTCTTCGCCAATAGCATTACCATTTTCATAGTTTATCTTAATCGCTGATGGGTTTATTCCCATAGTATAAGCTGCACTTACTCGAATTTGCCATAAGTTGGATTGAGGTGTGCTATGCTTAACTTCGAATCCAGTTAAATATGCCTTTTCAATATTGGTAAAATTCTTTACTCCCAATACTCCTTTAGTTTGTGGTTTAACTTCAGATGGTGGAACAATAACTGCACTTATATAATCAGCAACGTATGAAAAGAATACAGAGGCTTTAAATTGACCACTGAAGTCACAGTTTCTTATTATTCCTAAATCGAGCTCATAATTTGTTTCGGGTAGTAATTGCGGATTTCCAAGATAATCGTATGGGTCATAACCAACAGGTAGCAATATTATAAACCTTTCAGTCATATCTGGACTACGGGTTCCTTTACCTAAGGATGCAGTAAGATCAACTTTTGAGTTAAGATGCCAATTTAATCCGCCACTGAAGCTGAAATTGAAATGTTCGCTATCAGTATCTTCATTTTCGTAAACTAGGTCACCGTTTTTCTTAAGCCTTAGCATAGGTCCGGAGGTTGCAGTATTATAATCGGTTCTAAGGGCAATTATCCAATCCAGCTTAGTATTAAGTTTTTGATATTCGGCATATAGACCGGTGTTATTGATGCTTGCATTATTCCAAAGGTTCTCTTCGATCATAGGTAAACCTGGTTGCATTATCAGGCTTTTATATCTGTTTCCATCTTTTCTAATCTGTTCAATATTAGTACCCAATTCAAGATGGCCCTTTAAGGCATTTATGTTTACAGCTAGTTTCGCTCCATTGTTAACAGCATGTATTTTTGAGACAGCAACAACGGTATCTGAAAATGGTCGATTCTTATTATCCATTTCATGATTAACATCCGACAAATACCCCTTTACTTTAATGAAGTTTATCTTCGAACCAATATTGCGACCCAGATAATTCAGACTGTAAATCTCAGTATCATCGGATCGTTCATCCATTGGTAGGGTAGGGAAGTCCACATTTCTTCCCCATGATTTTTCTGCAGTGGCATTAATGGTATGATTTTCAATAATTTTAAATCCAAAGACTCCATTTATGTTGTAATTATCAGAAGACGAGCTAAATACTTCCCCATTTCCTGATTTATAGTTTCCGTATTTATTTCTGTTTGCTGACAGATTGTAAGAAATAGTACTATTGCCACCATCAACTTTTATCCCCGAGCGATATCCCAAATGGTTTGATTGCCCCCCAATTATCATGGAGATGTGGTTTTCATAAATATCATAAAATTTTGGTTTATCGGTTTCTATAATAACCAGTCCTCCAAATCCAGGGCCGTATTTTAAGGCAAAGGGTCCCTTAAATATTGAGATGCTTGAAACATCATTTATATTAATATGAGCGGCAGTAGGGTCCATTCTATTTGGACAGCCACCTTCTATTTTAATACCATCATTCAATTGAACATTAATTTGGGAATATTTAAATCCTCTGATAACCGGATCAATTCCCGTGGCCCCTTTTTTAATCCCTCCAACATTTGGTTCTTGCCTCATAAGACTTCCCAAATCAGACATATTGGTTTCTTTAATTTGATTGGTGCTAATCTTTATAATGGAGTATGTCTTAACATTATTAGTTTCTCCAAATATTTCTACCTCTGAAAGGTTCAAAGGTCTTTCATGCAAATCAATTAGCAATATATTCTCGGTTGCTTCATTGTTTAATTGAACTAATGTATCAACATAACCAATATGAGTTATCAAAAGAGTTAAATTTTTGTCATTTTTGCATCGCAATATGAATAATCCATCCTTATTTGAAACTGTTGAAAAATCACTGTTTTTCAGAGTGATAACAGCACCTGAAACAGGCATTTGCGAGCTACTGCTCCTAATGTAACCTTGTAGTGTAACATTCTGGGAAAGAGATATATGGGCAGCTATTGCAAATATTAAAACTATAACATATTTAAATATCGACATGTGAACTATGTTTAGGTTTATCAAAATTAGTAAAATTAAATTAACAAATAATTAACAATCTAATTAGATTTCTCTCTAAATAAAACAACATTTATCACATACGGGCTAATGAGTTTTAGTATTTTTGGCAGTTAAAATTTAGAACAATGAAGTTTAAAGTTGGGGATAAAGTAAAATTTATCGATGAGATAGGTGGAGGAGTTGTTACAGGGGTTTTAGACTCAAAACTAGTTAGAGTGAAAACGGATGATGGCTTTGAGATGCCGGTTATGTCAATGAACTTGATGCCGGATTATAGATCCATGCCAGCTCCTGAGCCTGTAAGAAATCCAATTCCTCCAAACTTGATTGAAAAAGTAGCTGAAGAGCCTGATTTTATCTCTGATATTAACCCTTGGCGTAAAATACGTGAAGAACAAGGAGTTTATTTAGGATTTGAACCACATGAACAACAATGGTTGCTAACTGGAGATATGGATGTTGTGCTCGCCAATAATACTCCATATGAATTATTGTATAGCGTTTTTATGAAACGAGATGTTGTTGAAGGCGTTGATTTTAGTTCAGTACCTCCAAATTCTAAAATTGTAATTGAAACTATCGGTAGGGAAGAGGTTGAAAATTGGATATCTGGCTATATTCAAATATTGTTCCACTCTGATACTCCTGATAATGTTTATCTTCCTGTTCATTCAGTAATTGATATAAAAACAGGCCGCTTCTTCAAAGAAGGCAGTTACAAGGATAATACAATATTTAATGGTAAAGCTATAGTTGTTAATGTAATAACTCTTAACGCTATGCAAGTAGCCACAACTAATGAGAGTGATAGAAAATCGGACCCTAATATTTCTCAGAGCAAGACTATTCCGTTAAGAGAAAAACAACTAATCGATAAATACAAAAGTGCACAAGGAGAGGCTATTGTTGATTTACATATTGCCGAACTAGTGGATAATATATTAGGATTATCAAGCTTGGATATGATTAATATTCAGATTGATACTTTTAGAAAAGTTCTTAATAATGCCATGAAAAATGACTATAGAAAAGTAACTTTTATTCATGGTGTGGGTAATGGTGTATTAAAATCCACCATAATAAGAGAGCTTGAAGATTACGAAGGATTAGAAAATACAATGGCATCAATTGCAAAGTTTGGAGTTGGTGCATTAGATGTAAACATTCAAAAGAAAGATTAGCAGCATAACTGCGAACCAAAATACTATAATATGAAACGAATTACTCAAATATTATTTTCCATGCAAACCATGGGAACTCTTATAATTCTATTTGCTTTTGCAATTGGTACAGCAACTTTTATTGAGAACGACTTTGGTCCAACAGGAGCAAAAGCAGTTGTTTATAGTGCCACCTGGTTTAATATTCTACTGATATTATTAGCCATCAATCTTACTGGACGCATATTGATTGAAAAGATGTATAAACCTAAAAAGTTTACCATCTTTTTGTTTCATTTTGCTTTCCTTGTGATTCTTATTGGCGCTGGTATAACACGATTTATTAGCTATGAAGGTGTAATGCATATTAGAGAGGGAGGAATATCAAATTCAATACTTTCAGAAAAAACCTATGTGGATATAGATGCTGTAGCTGGTGATGAAACAAAGTCTTCAAGTAAAAGTGTACTAATGTCGGCGTTAACACCAGGAGCTTATGGTGAATCTATTTCCATTTCAGGAAAAAAGTTCAAGTTCAGTAGTGTTAAATATATTCCCAATGCCAGAGAAGTTATTACAGATTCTGGTAATGGTGGTGACCCTTATATAATTTTTGTTCTTTCTGATCTTAACGGAAGGAAGAATCATTCATTGAAATATGGTGATAATATAAAGCTTGGTTCATCGATGCTTAATTTCGATGATGAGTTTGCACCAAATGCTGTGAATGTGAAGATCGAGGATGGTAATTTAATGATATTTACATCTGAACTTATGACTACTCTTTCCATGACAACAAGTATGACAGATACATTGGCAATGGAAACATGGCATCCGTTTGAAACAAGAAAACTTTATAGTATTGGTGAAAACAGAGTTGTGTTAACCAATTATTATCAACATGGTATCATGGATTATGTGCCTTATGATGGTAATGGAAATATGATGAATGCTTTAATCCTTGAAGGTAAAAGTGGCGACCAAACTAAGAGAATAGTACTAAGAGGAGGAAAAGGATACCAAGGTCAGGATAACTATTTTGAGTTTAATGGTGTTAACTTCAAGATGGCGTACGGTGCAAAAGAAATTGTATTACCATTTTCCATTAAACTAAAAGACTTTCAACTTGAGAGATATCCAGGATCCAATAGCCCATCTTCTTATGCAAGTGATGTTGTTGTTGTTGATAATCTTAACGATAAAGTATTTGATTATAGAATATTTATGAATAATGTACTAAACTATGGTGGATATAGGTTCTTCCAATCATCATACGATCAAGATGAATTGGGTACCATACTATCAGTTGCACATGATTACTGGGGAACATTTTTTAGTTACCTTGGGTATTTGCTAATGAGTATTGGAATGTTTTTAAGCATATTTAATAAAAATACGAGGTTTGCATTAGTTGCTAGACTTATCAAAGAAAGTAGTAATGGAAGCAAAACTTTAAAAACAGCATTGGTACTCTTGTCATTTGCAACTATCACTGCTGCAAGTGCACAAAACACAAACACTCCTGTTTCTTCATTACCTCAAGTATCAAAGGAGCAAGCTGCTAAGTTTGGAGCTTTAATGGTTCAATCCAATGACGGTAGATTTAAACCAGTTAACACACTTTCAGGTGAGGTACTAAGAAAAATTTCCCGTAAAAGTAAGCTTGAAGGACTAAACTCAGATCAGGTAATGTTTGGTATGATGGTTAATCCTGTTGCATGGCAACGCGTGCAGATGATTAAAGTAAGTCATCCTGAAGTCAAGGCATTAATTGGGATAGATGGGAAACTAGCTTCTTATCTTGATTTTATAAACTTATCACAAGGTACCTATAAATTGAGTAATCAGGTAACAGCTGCTTACGAGAAAAAACCTGCTCAACGTAGCAAGTTTGATAATGAACTAATTAAGGTTGATGAGAGACTGAATATCTGCTATATGGTATATAGTGGTGATATGTTCAGAGTATTGCCAGATCCAACAAACCCTAATAAATCATGGTATTCACCAGTTTCAAAGTTTGAAAACCTCCCACAAGAAGATTCAATGTTCCTTGCGACCATAGTTCCTTCAATGTTAACTGCTGTTTCAGATAATGATAATGCGCTAGCAATGCAGCTATTGCAGGGTATTGCTGATTTTCAGGATAAATTTGGTGCATCAGTATTACCTGCCAAGGGTAAGGTTGATTTTGAAATCAGATACAATAAAATGCAGATTTTTGATAATCTAAGTAAGTTATATGGCATTTTGGGTGTTTTCATGATAATTCTCCTTTTTGTTGAAATGTTCAAACAATCAAAAGGATTAAAATATGTTATTAATTTTTTCATTGTTCTTGTGGTTATTGGCTTTGTGTTTCAAACCCTAGGCCTAGGTATGCGTTGGTATATTTCAGGCCATGCTCCATGGAGTGATGGTTATGAGTCGATGATATACATAGCATGGGTAACCTTGCTTGCCGGTCTAATTTTTGCACATGGCTCAAAAATGACAATTGCAGCTACAACATTTTTATCATCAATAATATTAATGGTAGCGCATTTAAGCTGGATGGATCCTGAAGTTACAAACCTTGTACCTGTATTAAAATCATATTGGTTAACAATACATGTTTCCATTATTACAGCAAGTTATGGATTCCTTGCTCTATGTACACTGCTTGGACTTATGAATCTTGTACTTATGATTTTGAAAACTCATAAGAACAAGGATAGAATGGATATGAAGATTAATGAGCTTACCGCAATAAGTGAAAGAGCTATGACCATAGGTTTATATATGCTTGTTATTGGAACATTCTTAGGTGGTGTATGGGCCAATGAGAGTTGGGGCCGCTATTGGGGATGGGATCCAAAAGAAACATGGGCACTAGTGAGTGTACTTGTTTACTCATATATTGTACATATGCATTATATGCCAGGTATGAAAGGGAAGTTTGCTTTCAACTTTGCAGCCTTAATTTCATTTAGTGTGATACTGATGACCTATTTCGGAGTTAACTATTACTTATCAGGACTACATTCATATGCAGCAGGTGATCCAGTTCCGGTTCCAACTTTTGTATATTATTCTATAGCTGTTGTTGCTGTGGTATCCCTTTGGGCATATTACAAAGACAGACAGATGAGAGTGAAATAAATATAATTGGCATAAGTCTGAGGGGTTGGTATTACACTCTTTAGACTTATGCTAATTATTATTCACATATAACTAAAGCCCAAGTCCTAACCGCTATCCTACGCTTCAGACTTGAGATAGAATACGTGTCAATTATTTAACGTCTTTGCGAGCGAAGCGTGGCAATCTCAAAAGTTAGGTTGCAACAATTCGCATATAATCACCTTATGGCCAACCATTTGTTCAGGTTTTTTTGAGCCGAATGCAAGTGCCTAACTGGCGCAAATCTGATGGGAATACAGTACAAAGAGACTTGTGACACTTTTTATACGAATAATAACTTAATCCCAAATCCCAATCCAATATCCTGAGCTTCAGACTTGAGCTAGAATTCGTTAGAATTAGTTTGATGTTATTGTGATTTATAGGATTAAACTATAATCGTCCCAATTCAATCATTCGAACTATTGTTTCTATCTGTTTATCTTCTCCTTCCGGATCGTATTTAATCTTAAGGTTGTAACCCCAGATTCTTGCAAAAGCCTGATAGAAAAAAGCTGTAAAATTGCCTCTTAATTCCTGTACAAGGTTATAAGAACAATTTCCCGTTTCCCTATCGATAAGTTTAATGAGAATTTTGCCTTGTGAAAAAGTTAGCTTCTTTAAGTCGCCACCGTACCTCTCATTTATTTCCTTTTCGGCCTGCTTCATGATTTTACGCCTTTCACGCTCACTTTCAGCAGCAACAAGCATTGCATCATATTTTCTGAGTTG
>CALCGQ010000145.1 GCA_937901015.1 uncultured Bacteroidota bacterium
AATCGATAGTTTTAGTCTTGATTTTACTTATGATACAACCTTGTTGGAGTTCGTAAATCTGGAAAATTATAAAAGTGAACTATCATCAATGTCCGTAATTTATAATAATGACTCCATAAAATTGCAGTGGTCTTCATCAACTGGAATTACTGTGGGAGATGATTTGTTTTTCAATTTTGGTTTTATTGCCAGGTCTGGAGGTGAAGATTCACTTCACTGGAATCCATCATCCATAGTTAGAAATAGTTATGGGTTTTATCCATCTCTTGTTGTTACTTCAGCCGGAATAGATATTACGGCCCTTCCCCTTTCACCTGATTCAGTAATAGCATATCCAGATTCATTAAATATCCTTGATGAGATTGATATTGACCTTGAAGCTATTGGTGGTTCTGGATATGAGCTTATCTGGACACAAGATACTTGTTTTGGCGATACTGTGGGTAGCGGGACTAGTATCCGTTTTTTTAGACCAGATCAAACAACAACATACTTTGCACATTGGAACAATCAGTGTGGAATCAGCAGTTGCAAGGAGGTAACTGTAATAATCATCGAGCAATATTCATTTGCTATTCCCAATGCATTTACACCAAATGGAGATAATCTGAATGATGAATTCGGGGTGTTGTCCCCAAGCACTCTTCCTGTTTTTGATTTTTATATTTTTAACAGATGGGGGCAGTTGATTTTTAGCACCAACGACCAATATGAAATGTGGGATGGAAAATACAATGGGGAATTATCGCCCCAAGGAGTATATATCTGGAAGGCTAGTTATCAATATAGAATTGAGGGAAACAATTCCGAATTACACGAGGAAACTGGAACGGTGACATTGATCAGGTAGCTACTTGGTATATTTTTAACGTGGTTATATGGATACCTTTTCTGTACACATCCATAATAAATAAAAACAACTAAATTTCACTTTGAAACTCTGTATTATTGATGGCTCAAAACGAACATTTTCAATAATTATTGTTAATAATTTAGTGCAATAATGTAACCCTTCAATAAGTTTACTGTCATTATTACTAAACAATATTTTGTAAGAATCATGACAGAATTAAATTGGTTAAAATTATCAGGTTTAATGCATCGTTGCATCTACAATAATGAGAATCCCCAATGTCCGTTTATGGATTTTAGAAATCAGGATTATTTTCAATTATCTCAGACAATAAATAGCTTAAGTGCTTCAACTGGTCAGAAAATGTTGATTGATTGTGGATCTTGTCGGCATCAATGCAAGAAGGTTGTCGCAAAAGTTATCCCAATTAATAATTCTAGAAATTTTAGGGTTATGGGCTAATCGTCAAGCTCCTGTTCCGTAGTTTTAGTTTTTTTCTTAAACCAGTTACTAGGATTTAAGTAGGATTTGTATTTTGTAAATAACTCTTTTCCAAGAAGTAACCCGCCTGACCAAAACACAACCTCAGCCACAATTAATAATACAGTCGCAAGTGTAACTTTAACATTTGTTTCTATTTCCAAGAAAGGTATAAGTGGCAGAGCCAGAAATATTGGTATGGATATAATTACCAATGCTAATCCCAGTTTTATTTTCCAATTGGCATTTTTCATGATGCAAATATTGAACTTTTTTGTTTAATACATATAATTTACTTTATTAAGAACCATCTTCTCTATAAATTTCAGATATTATTATCTTTGGCTGCTTCACATTTTACTTAATAATATGAAAAAACAGGTATTACTAACAACAATTACATTATCTATTCTATCATTTGGTTCAATTTTTGCCCAGGTAAACACTGATAAAGCAACTATCTACACAACGGCAAAAAATACCGATATGCGTTTGGAACAAAATGCAACAGCAACCTTTAAACCAGGTATTCAGCCTCTTGAAACTGAGATGTCAATATTTGTGAATCCGGATGTTACCTTTCAAACATTTGTGGGTATTGGCGGAGCAATTACAGATGCTTCAGCAGAAGTTTTTGCTAAGCTTCCAGAGGAAAAACAGGAAGAGTTTCTCAACGCTTATTATTCTAAAGAAGGAATTGGATACAGTTTGTTAAGAACCCACATTCATAGTTGTGATTTTAGCAGCGGATCATATACTTACATAGAAGATGGTGATAAAGAGCTTACCACTTTTAATATTGATCATGATCTTCAGTATCGTATTCCAATGATTAAAAGAGCCATCGAAAAAGCCGGTGGTTCATTGTTAACATATGTTAGTCCTTGGAGCCCGCCAGCATTTATGAAGACTAACAATGATATGCTTCAAGGAGGTAGTTTATTACCTGAATATTTTAATTCATGGGCACATTACTATGCTAAGTTTATTAAAGCATATGAAGCACAGGATATTCCTATCTGGGGCCTGACCATACAAAATGAACCCATGGCAACCCAGAGATGGGAATCCTGCATTTATACTGCAAAACAGGAACGTGACTTTCTTAAAAATCATCTTGGTCCTGTTCTGGACCTTGAGGGTTTAGGTGATAAAAACATTATTGTGTGGGATCACAACCGCGACCTGATAACAAATCGTGCAAATACCATTCTCGGTGACCCCGAAGCTGCAAAATATGTTTGGGGTACAGGTTTCCACTGGTATGAAACATGGACTGGTAGTGAACCAAATTTCAATAACCTTCGTCGTGTTAAAGAATCCTATCCTGACAAAGAACTAATGTTTACCGAAGGTTGTAATGAAAGCTTTGACAGCGAAAAGTATCAATATTGGCCAAATGCCGAAAGATATGGCAATTCAATGATAAATGATTTTAACAATGGTACGGCAGGGTGGACCGACTGGAATATCCTTCTTGATGAAAATGGTGGCCCAAATCATGTGGGAAACTTTTGTTTTGCACCAATACATGGGGATATAAAAAACGGTGAACTAGTCTATACACCAACATATTACTATATAGGTCACTTCTCAAAATTTATTAAGCCGGGAGCAAAGAGTGTCAGCACTTCATGTAGCAGATCATTTTTACAAAGTACCACATTTCAAAATACCGATGGTAGTTTTGCCACTGTTGTTATGAATGGTACTGATAATGAAATTACCTACAAACTTTATGTAATTGATCAGGTGATTGAAATGACCATTCCTGCCAGAGCAATGCAAACTATTATGTATTAGTTGAGCTGAACATTTATGAAAAAATCTATTCTAACAATAATTGTGATACTAATATGTACAATTGGTATTAGTCAATCGTACAATCTAACACTTAATATCACCAATATTGAAAAAATAAAAGGTGATATGAGCATTGCCTTGTTTGATAACGGGGATAAATTTCCTGGACGCTCGAATTGCTATTTCGGAATTAACCTTCCTGTAACATTAAATGAGCTTACATATGTATTTAAGGATATTCCCAGGGGAACATATGCCATTGCTATCTACCATGATATTGACAAAAACGGAAAGATGAATACAAATTGGATTGGTATTCCAAATGAACCTTATGGTTTTTCAAATGATGCCATGGGGAAAATGGGCCCTCCAAAATTTGAGGATGCCAGTTTCGAGGTTACTTCGGATTTGGAAGTAAGTATTAGCCTTAATAACTAGTTGTTATTGATTTTTATTTATGATGAGAAAAAAGAAAACCCGAGGACATAGAAGAAGGTGGAAAGAAATTAAAAATTGGGTTGATTCTAATTCGAATCTGGATATAGGCCAACTTAATAGCACACAACGAAATTATGTAAAGGTTTATGTTTATCCGTGGAATGGTATCGATCTTGAAAATAACACTGTTCCTCAACCACACGGAGAATCAAAACGAAGGATTATATCTGGACTTATTGATATTTACAACTCATGGAAATTTGCTCTCGACCAAATTGAAGAACCTTACTACTTAAAAATATGGCTCTATAGCCCACGAATCTCTAGTTCTCAAGTAGTTTGTGCCGTGGGTGGGTTTATTGATTTTTATAATACTACATTCTTTAAGCCTAATGATTCTAAGGAGTTTAGTTCAAAAGACTATGGCTGGCTAAAGCAAAAACTCCAGCAGTTCAATTGGAGCCATCACCTCGACGAAGAACATTATAATAATACTGAAATCGGAGATCCTGAGGATTATAATACTCTAGTAGAATATGAAAAAGAAAAAAGTCGTTTTGAGGCAAAGCTAGAAAAACCACATAGAACAGTCGTTACCAACGAGCCAATCGGAGGTGCTACAGAATTCTATTCCTTTAAAGAAGGAGATATTTGGATTGGTAGTAAATAAATAATAGCCCTATTTCAAACGTCATACAATCCTGTTTTAAGTGTCCTGCGATCCTGTTTCAAGCGTCCTCGCTTGAAATAATAGCCCTGAAAAAATACTTTAAGCGTGGACGCCTAAAGCAGTGCAAAACAGCGTTATTCCACTGTCTTTATGACTGTTACATAGCAACAACACATGAACACAAACAATAAAACAAAATAATAGTGTATAGTTTACTTGACATTGTGTATAGTATTATTATCTTTGCGTCGAATTTAGTTAACAATTAGTATAATTAATCATACATAAATATTTTGATCATGTCATATAGAGAAAAAGAGAATATCATAAATATCCTTAGCGGATTACTAATAACCCTAATCTATGGATGGGTTGTTTTACAACGCCATCTGGAGGGAACCATTGACCTTACAACCGATTACAAGACCTGGGGATCAGTATTTCTGATTTTTATTTTGGTATCCATTGTGGCTAGAATTATTATCTACATAATATTTCACATCATAAATGCAATTGCCACAAGAGAACAGCGTATCCCTGCTGAAGATGAGCGTGATAAATTAATTAAGTTGAAAGCGACAAGAAATTCACATTATATATTTTCCAGTGGATTTGTAATGTCAGTTATGGCATTGGCTTTTGGGATGCCTGTATATATGATTTTCATTGCATTTATAATCGTTGGCTTGATATCCGAAATAGTTGATAACGGTTCTCAAATTTACTATTACAGAAAAGGAGTTTAAAATGGGAAAAAGTCAGATAAAAAATAATATCCGAAGACTACGCTTTAACGCTGATGAAATGACTCAGCAACAACTGGCAGATGCTGTAGGAGCATCTAGGCAAACAATAATAGCAATTGAAAAGGGAAATTACTCTCCTTCTCTGGAGCTTGCGTTTCGAATTGCACACACATTCAGCACTCCTCTGGAAGAAGTATTTCTTTATGAACATATTGAGATTATAAAGAAGAAAAAGTAAATTATTATATAAATAATGATTTATAGTTAATGTTTGCTTGTCGAAGCTTCTTGCACAAAAAAAGAGACTGACCAAAAAAGGCCAGTCTCTTAAATTCAGTTAAATAAAGACTAATTAATTTAAAACTTGTATTTTTCGTGTAATCATGGATTTACCAGCTTGGATACTTAGCAAGTAAAGGCCGTTATCAAGATTATCTATATTCATGCTTGTATTATAATTGGTTGTTGAAATCATACCATATGATCTGGATGCCACAACTTGTCCGCTCAAATTTCTGATGTAAATATTTACATCTGCATCTTCGAGTAAGTTAAAGTTTAAATTAACGAAGTCAGATGTTGGATTTGGATAAATCATGATCGATGCATCATTAATAATTTCTTCATCAACTGATGTAATATTTGGTAACTCAACCATTGGTCCACCGGCAGGCAGAGCAACCCATAGGCCAAAACCTGAACCATTACTATTATTATCTGGATTTAAAAATCCTGAAGCTACAGTAACTAGTGCCGCATCCTGTAATCCCAATGTTTCAAGAGGTGCTGAATATACAACCACCGTTGATGTACCGTTTTCGTCTTTTACACTTAATTGATAATCTGCAGTTGGAAGCTCCAAGTAACCTTGGAATTCACCATAGCCAATATTGTCAACAATAGTACCAGCACCAACTCCTGTTTCTACAACATCTACAATGGGTGCATCTGTTGAACCATGGAATACAAGTACATCTGTATTACCTGATGAATTGGCTGATTCACGTCCCATATCATATACATAAATATCAAAGGGTGTAGAAGGGTTATAACCAGACTCACTTACAATTCCATTAGCTATTAAAATATACGATTTTCCAACTTCCAGATTATAGTCATTTGACCATATTGGATTATTAGAATCCTCACTGTCAGGGCCTTTTATGGCAATTGTAAAGTCTACTCCTGCTGGAGCATCAATAAATGGTGATGATGTTCTGAACATAAAATCATCCAGAAGTAAGGTATTGTCAAGCCATACATCTACCATGGAAGCAGCTGCGTCGCTTGAGTTATGAATAACCTGAACACGTGCTGTGGGGTTTTCTTCAACAATTGGCAGCTCTATTAAATTTCCACCAGAAGGCAGAGCAAGCCACAAACCAAAATCTGCTCCATTATTATTTTTAATTGTATTTACAAATCCTGAAGCTAATATGGTAACTGCTTGTCCGTCCAGTGATGAAACATCTGCTCGGTATGTGTTAACTGTATTTCCTGAAGAAGCAAGAGCAACTTCAAGTTCATATACTGCAGGATCAAGTTGCAAGTAACCTTGCTCTGTTCCATATTCTATATCATTAACAAGTTCCATAACAGGCACTGTTAATTCGTTTACATCAACTGCTGGAGCATCTGTTGATCCATGAAATACTTTCACATCAACTTTTGTCATATCCATTGACGACTCACGAGGATCCATAAGAGTAATAAGTTCAAAGTCCTTTGGTGGGAAATAATTTTCAGAACCGAAAACAACAACACCTGATGCAACAACAACATGTTTTCTACCACTTGAGAGAATAAGATTTTCTGAATAAACAGGGAAACTATTGTCTATGCTGGTTTTTACATCAACATCAACCGTAAACTCTGTTGCGCCTGGCACTTCCATAAAAGTGGTAGCTGTTCTAAAGGCAAAATTATCTGCTATTTTAACACCGTTAAGGTATAGGTCAACACTATCTAGAGCAGGCGTAGCACTATTATGTATTATCTGTAACATTGCTGGGGTCAGATTTTCTTTACGGTCAATTTCAACAACCATTCCTGATGGTGTAACGGCCAAAAGTTTAAATGGATTATTTGGAGTTACTCCTGTGGTGTCAAGATAACCTGTGGCGGCTACGATAAGTACTTCATCAGAAAAACCGCTTAATGGAACACTGAATTCTGCGGCAGCAATTCCTGATTGGGTAAGAACCTGCAGATCATAGTCGATGGAAGCTAAGTCAAGAAATCCTTGAGCACTTCCAAATGAAAGATTGTCAACCAATATGCCAGCAGGTATGCTAACCTCATCTATGTCAACTTCAGGGGCGCCAACTGAACCATGAAAAACTTTCAATTCAGTATTTCCGGCAGTTGATACCGTCTCGGAACCTGCTGTGGAAAATAGATCAAAATTAGATCCTGGGTCACCTGCAGCGATAACAACATATTCACCGCCTGAATTTAATATAAAGTTTTTATGCAGAACAGCATTGGTAGTGTCGGTACTTCCTGGTACAGTAATTGAAACAGTAAATGAAATGGGAGCATCGATATAAGGTGTAGCTTCTTTATATTTAAAATTCTCTAATAATTTAATTGAACCGCCTGCATCCGTGATCCAAACATCAACCATCGCAGCTGCATCAGATGCTGAATTATGAATAACCTGTAGACGTGGAGATGCTCCTGATCCCTGATTTGGGTATATCTCATAAACCTCACCATTGGGTTTAACAGCAAGAAGTATAAATGGATTGTTGGATGTGGTACCTGTGGTATCTAGGTAACCCGAAGCAAGCACAACCAATGGACTTTCTTCGAAAAAGTTAAGAGGTACCGAAAATTCGGCAACTACTAAACCATCGTTAGTCTGGATTTCCCACGTATTGGATGTAGCTAATAGAGTACTGTAACCCTGAGATTCGCCATATTCTAGGTCCTCAAAAACTGTTCCTAATGGTATTGAAGTTTCTACAATATTTATTGCAGGTGCACCAACAGATCCATGGAAAGCCTTAATTTTGGTATAGTTAATTGAAACATTAGCCTCTGAGCCTTCTGTTAGAATGAATTCCATATCTAAACCAGGATCACCTGTAATAACTATCACATATGTTTCTTCATATTCGATTTCAGGCTGGCCGAAAGTTCCCATTAGGAAATATTCAGAAATACCTTCACTCCCAGCAGGGGTAACATAAAAAGTTAATGCTCCATAAATTAGGCTAAATGTACTGTATTCCGTAGCTTCCTTGTAGTTAACCCCTTCATACAATTTCTGAGGAGGATATATACCACCAGATTCGAATGTATACCAAATGTCTACTGTGGCTACTTCATCGTCAGCTGAATTATGAATAAACTGTATACGAGGTCCATGATCGGCAAATGTTGATAGGGAAAAGGCCAGTAAAAATGTAGTTAGTATGAATAAATTTTTCATGGTTTTAAAGTTTTTGTTAACTAGTCTTGATATATCAACAACAAACCTGCAATAATGTTTAAGTATTTTTAAAAAATATTAAACAAACTGTTGTCCATAGACTTAAATCACTACTCTAACCTTGATTGATTGCTATATTTGTTACACCCACTTTGAGTTCATAATATGATCTGGTACTATTACTTTTTAAAAATCAACTGTCAAAGACAACATGTTGTTATATTTATGTATTTTTGAATAATGCAATGTGCGTGTTAATTATTTTAAAATCAGCTGTATAACCATATGATAATCAATCAAGGTACATATTGGTCCTTTTTTACAAATACTAATTGGTTATTAATATTTGAATTACATGACTATTAATATTTGGGAACTGTTTATCACAAAGTTTTACATAAAAGTAATCCTTGTTTACTTGTTTCTTGTCATTCCCTTAATCTACAGTTGCCATAATGATAATGGAAGATCCGGTCTTGTAATAAATGAGTTTTCAGCTAGCAATCAAAAAACAATTGTAAATCCGCTAACACAAAAATATGACGACTGGATTGAGATTTATAATGGATCAAAAAATGAAATAGACTTAAGCGGTTACTTTTTAACTGATAACGTGGATAATCCCGAAAAATGGATGTTCCCAGAAAATACGATCATAAGCCCCGATGGCTATTTGTTAGTTTGGGCCGATGGCACTGAAACTGACTTACACACTAGTTTCAAGCTTAGTAAATCAAAAGAGGAGGTAGCATTATTTTCAGATGATAAAATACTTATTGATCATATCGAGTTCAATAATATGCCTGATGATGTTTCTTATGGCCGTAACACTGATGATAAACAACAATGGGGCTTTTTCAGTGAGCCAACTCCCAATAAGGCAAACTCCAATAAACAATATATCAAAAAAACAGGGATTGTTGATATTCCTTCTTTTTCTCATAAAGCGGGATTCTATAACAATCCAATTAGTTTAGAATTACATAATCAAACTGAAAATTCTCAAATTCGCTACACTGTTAATGGAGACAACCCAAATTCAAATTCTAGTATATATACAAAGCCTATTTACATTGACACAACCACGATAATAAGAGCATTGATAATAATTGATGGTGAAATTGAAGGAACAGTAATTACCAAAAGTTATTTTATTAATGTGCATAAAAACTTGCCTATTATTTCACTGGTAGCTGATTCATTGGCATTATGGGATACTACATTTGGAATATATTCTAATAGTCTTAGAAATATCCGAAGATCCGGAAATTTTGAATTTTTCACTGATAAAGTATCAGTAATAAATCAAGAAGCGAAGATTAGTATAAGTGGCAACGTTGCAAGAAACCATGGGCAAAAAGCTATCAGGATTGAAGCAAATAGCAAGATTGAAAATAACACTTTCAACCATAGGTTTTTCCCTGAAAAAAGGGTCTATTCATACAATTCAATATTGTTGAGAGAAGGTGGGCACCCTGATAAATACGAAACTGCTATTCGTGATGGTATGTCACAATATTTAAGTGTTCAGGAACTGGGATTGGACTATGTTGGTTACAGACCCGCAGTTCTGTATATCAATGGAAAATACTGGGGCATCTACAATATTCGTGAAAAGGTAAATGCCGATTATATCAACAACAATTATAATCTTGATGATAACCAGTTTGATATGGTCAAGAATGGTTGGCTGGAAACAATTGTTGGTGATAATTATGAATACATTGTTGCTAAGGAATTTATCGTTGATTGCGATAAATCCGATCCCAATAATTATAAAATTGCCAGTTCATTAATTGATATTGATAACTATATTAATTACAATATACTGGAAATTTATGTTGCAAATATCGACTGGCCAAATTGGAATATTAAGTTTTGGAGAAACAAAACTGAAGATCCCAGGTGGAAATGGATACTAGTAGATCTGGATTATGGTCTTGGCAGCGGTGTTGAGCCCGATTATAATATGATTTCATATTCCACTTCTCCGATTAAAACACGAGCAACAAACCCTAAAGTTGCCACAGAGTTATTCCGTAGTTTATTGGAATTCCCAGAGTTTAAAGAAGTTTTCATACAGAGGTTTGCTGCCATATTAAACACCAGTTTTTCTCCTGATTCAGTTAGTGTGCTTATTGATAGGTTTAAACGTGAAAAAGAATTAGAAATTCCATTTCACATTGAGCGTTGGAAAAACTCTGTTTACAAAAGTCCATGGGGGAAATTTGATATCCCACAAACAAAAGAAGAATGGGAAAATAATATCGATATTATATACGATTTTGCCCAAAAGAGACCGGATGCTGTTCGACAAAACCTCATAAAAAAGTTTAATCTTAAGGGGTTGGTGGATATTAGTACCATATCCAATGGAGGGCATATTTATATTGGTGAAATTAAAATTCCTCAAGGAAACTTTCATGGACCGTTTTTTAAGGATATTCCCATGATTATTAAACCAGTACCTAACCCTGGGTATCAGTTTCAAAACTGGATTGTTAACGGAAAACCAAGAAGTGGTGAGGTTATTAGCATAAAGCCTCACAGAAACTCAACCATTGAGGCTGTTTTTACGCCAAGTTCAATGACGCTATTACCTGATACAATATGGAAATCGAAGAAATTGGTGAAAAGTAAGTCTCCTTACTATGCCATCGGTGATGTGTTTATAAAGAATGATGCAGTTTTAAAAGTTGAAGCTGGTGTTTCCATTTATATGGAAAACTATAGATCAATTATTGTTGGTGGTGGATTAATTTTGGATGGCACCATTGAAGATTCAATAATTATTCAACCAAATCCTTTGACTAACTCAACTGAATGGGGAGCCTTATGTATTGATAGTGCGTCAAGTGATGTATCATTAAATTATGTTTCACTGAAATATGGGAGTTGGTATGATAATCAATACAAGTTCAAGGCAACCATAACTTCGAAATACTCTAATATTAAAATTAATAATTCGAAAATTCATAGTTTGTATTTTCCATTCTATTCTGAGCATGGCTCTGTGGAAATCACTAATTCATCATTTACATCTAACCGTACATGTGATTTGATCAATGTTAAATATGCCAACTCCGCATTGGTAGATCGTTGTTACCTTGCTGGTAATTATGCTTCTGATGTTGATGCCATTGACTATGATGGAGTAAAAAACGGTATAATATCAAATAATGTAATCTACGGATTCTTTGGCTCAAATAGTGATGCCATTGATATTGGTGAGTCGGCAAAAGATGTTGTTATTGAAGGAAACCGAATACTTAATATTTCAGATAAAGGTATTTCTATTGGACAGGGTTCCAGTGCAATTATCAGAAATAACCTCATCTATAACTGTAACATGGGTATTGGTATTAAAGATTCCAATTCATTTGCTTACGCAGAAAATAATGTGTTCTGCACAAACAAGCATGGAATAGCTGTATTTGAGAAAAACCACAATGCTGGAGGAGGTGCCGCAGAGGTTAACAACTGCCTTTTTTTAAATTCTAAAAAAACACCTGTTTATAAAGATTCGCTATCTCATATCGTCGTTAGTAGATCATATTCAAACTCCGATTCACTGGATGGTATAGCTAACTTTAAAATAGAAAATGGGATTAATAATTGTTTTATTGATGAGTTTGGAGCTCCCGACTATGATTTTAACAAATTCCTAAACTATTCTCCACCTAACAATACTAATCAAACCATACCCGATATTATCATTAGTGAGGTGAATAAAGCACCCGAAATAAAAGGTAACAAACTAATGTGGGTTGAATTGTATAATACATCTGATAAAGAAATTAATCTTTCACGATGGACTTTGGTAAATGAAAAACTGGCCATCATTCCATTGCCAGATAATATTACAATCGAACCAAAGGGATATTATGTGCTAACCAACAATAAGCCTCTGTTTGACTGGACTTATCCATACATATTCAACACCAGTGAAATATTTAAAAAAGATATAATCTCATGGTGTGGAAATTTGAGATTATATAATGAACAAATGATATTGATTGATCAGATTAGCTATGAAAATGAATATTTAATTCCAAAGGCTTACAAAAAAGTAGGATTTCATATTGATAGAATCGATACACTATTGAATTCTTTAATTGATAACATGAGATTAAGCAAGTTAAAAAAAGGAACACCTGCTACAGGGAACTGGTAATGGTTTTAAATATCTATTTATTGTACTGCTTTTTTGTTATTTGAATCCATTAAAGTTAATGATTGACAATTTTTTGAGAGTTTTGTAACATCAAAACCATCATTAGAATAAATGAGGAAATTTTCAATATCTGATAAGCTAATATTAGCATCACTTATACTCAGTATTGTTACCATAATTATTGTTGCTTCATATTCATTTATCAATACAAGAGAGGCTATACTCGACCGTACTTTCAATCAGCTTACCTCTATTCGCCTAATCAAATCTACCCTTATCGAAGACTTCTTTCAAAACAGAGTAAAGGAAGTTGAACTTGCTGCATCATCATCGGATATTGTAGATATTATTAAAGAACTAAACAATAATGGCCTTCAAAAAAGCCCATCAAAAGAACTAATAGAAAAATGTAATAAGTCAAGAGATTTTATCAGTCATATTTCCGCAGAACATTTCAGTAAGGTTTCAATTATAGGAAATAATCATATTATTTATGGAATCCTACCTCCCAATGAAAGGGAAATAAAAGGTTATCCTTCAAATGACTCATTATGGTCCACCACACTTTCCTCAAAAACTGCCGTATTATCTGATCTTATCAATACAGATAAACCTAACCAGTCAGTTATTACAATAAGTTCAAAAGTTATTGATGAGGATAAAAAACCTGTTGGTATTATTGTATTTGAAATATCTACCAACTCCATTAATTCCATTATGTTAGACAATAATCCGGAAAATGGTTTGGGGAATTCTGGAGAATCATATTTAGTTGGTAACGATATGTTGATGAGAAGTTCTTCCCGGTTTCAGGAAAATTCCGTACTATCAACTGTTGTTAATACAGTAGCTGTGCAGAAAGCATTATCGGGCATAAGTGATACTGAGGTTATTGATGATTATAGAGGAATATCGGTTCTAAGTTCATTTGGGATGCTAAAATTAGAATTTCTCAATTGGGTTATAATCACTGAAATCGATTTTAAGGAAGCTACAATACCCATTTACCGAATAAGAAATGAGATTGTATTCATTAGTATATTCATCTTTTTTCTTGTGCTGATGGTTGTTTTTATCCTTTCCAGGCGAATAACCTTTCCGTTGCAGAGGTTAAATCATGCCGCATATCAAGTTGGTAGTGGAAATTTAGATGTAGAAATCGTGCATAATCTAAATGACGAGATTGGAGACCTAACTAATACTTTTAACAAGATGATCCATCGGTTAAAGGATCAGACCGAAGAATTAAAACAAGAAAGAATAAAAAGGTTATCTTCATTATTTGATGGGCAAGAACTGGAACGACAGAGATTATCCAGAGAGCTTCATGACTCACTTGGACAACAAATTCTCGCCATTAAAATGAAACTTGAAAAGGCTGTTCTAAATGAAGAAGACCAACATAAAATACTTGATGAGGCAATCGAACTTTCTACTCTTACCGCCAAAGAAATAAGAATAATATCAAACGATCTATCACCTGCTGTACTATCTGAATTTGGGCTTGCAACTGCTTTAAACAATCTAAAAAGAGAGTTTCAAAGTGTATCACAAACAGAAATTGAATTACTAACTGAACTGCCAGAAGGCCTTAATGCAAAGCAGGAAACATACATATTCCGAATATGTCAAGAAGCACTAAATAATATTACCAAACATTCTCATTCTACTAATGTTAAAATTATTCTTAGCTACAAAAGCAAATACATGTATTTAGAAATATCAGATAATGGTATTGGCTTTGAGAATACCGGTGATTTTCTCATAAAAGGAAATGGCTTATCAAACATGAAAGAGAGGGTACACTTACTGGGTGGTAGATTTGAAATTATATCTAAGCCCAATCATGGTACTACCATAAAAATAAAATTACCTGTACAATATAAAACCGAAGGATATGATTAATATAATCTTAGTTGACGATCATGCATTGTTTAGAGATGGTATTAAATCACTTATTAGCAGTGATGAAATAAAAATAATAGGTGAGTTTGATAATGGTGAGAATCTATTGGCAGATATTGATAATCTAGCACCTGATATGGTTATTACCGACATTAGCATGCCAGGTATATCTGGTATCGAACTAACACGAATTCTAAGTAAAGATTATCCTGATATTCCTGTTATAATACTATCAATGCATAATAACGAAGACTTTATTTCCAACGCCATAAAAGTTGGAGCTAAGGCATATTTACCAAAGGATATTCGAAGAGACGATCTGCTTGAGGCTATTCAAGTTGTTTCGGATGGTAGTATATATTTTAGTAAGGAAATTAACAAAACAATAATGAACAGCTTTGTTAGTAAAGCTAAGATGTCTTCTGATGGAAAAGAACAAAAACCATTGACCAACCGAGAAAATGAGGTAATTAAGCTTATTTGTGATGGTTTAATTAACAAAGAGATTGCTGATCAATTAAATATTAGCATAAGAACTGTTGATGCACATAAGTGTAATATTATGCATAAACTGGGATTAAAATCAAATGTTGAACTGGTAAAATATGCCATAAAAAATGAATTGATAAGCATATAGGTAAATTACCTATGAAAATATAGGGCAAAACCACTATTGCCTGACTACCAATGGCTAGTTAGATTTGTTGCATAAATATTTGTTAACCAAATCTTAATAGTTATGAATCATCTAAAACCATTTCTTATTATTATAATATTGCTGACGTTCAGTAATGTATGTTTATCTCAGTCGAAGGCAGACAAAGATCCTGAAGACTGTGAAGAGGTAGAGATTGCCAACAGCAGTCTAACTTTCAGTATAGGTGCTGACCTTATGAGCCGTTACGTATGGAGAGGGCTTCAATATGGTGGAAATGCCCCAAGTATACAGCCAAATTTATGTTTAACCTGGAAGGGATTAAATGTAGGGTTCTGGGGTGCTTATTCCACAGCAGGTTTAAACGAATCTCAGGAACTAGACTTCTTTATCTCATACACTTTTGCCAAGGATATGTTTACCGTATTATTTACAGATTACTATTTCCCAAACAGAAGAGCACCAGATAAGTTTTACAACTACGATGTGGATAGTACACACCATATTCTGGAAGGTACAGTATCTTTTAATGGAACCGAAAAGATACCATTGAGCTTATTGGTAGCCGTTAACTTTTATGGTGCTGATGCATCACGCATAGGCAACGACCCAAGCAGTTCTGATTTTAATAAAAAAGTGGGAATACAATATTCAACTTATATGGAGTTGAAGTATTCAACAAGC
>CALCGQ010000146.1 GCA_937901015.1 uncultured Bacteroidota bacterium
CTCAGCCTTATTAGGAGCTTCATGGCAACAAACTGACCAAAATTATTTCCAAGGTGATGGCTATGGCACCCCTTCAGATGGCTATGGTCCTAACAATTTAGGCGCTGCAAGTTCTAAAAATTCATCATCTTTTATGGCAGTTGAGTCGCTTAATTCTTATTTTACTAGAATTAATTATAATTTGAAAGACAAATATCTTTTAACCTTCACTGCAAGAGCAGATGGATCCTCTAAGTTTGGGAAGGCAAATAAATGGGCTTATTTTCCTTCAGCAGCAGCTGCATGGAAAATATCTAAAGAAGACTTTCTTGCCGATAATACTGTAATCTCAAACCTTAAACTTAGAGCGAGTTACGGTCAAACGGGTAACTCAAGTATAGCCGCTTATTCTTCGGAAGCTAAACTGGGTCCTGGGCCCCTTATTGGCGGAAGTAATATCCCTGGTTATACTGCTGCTTTTGGTAGTAATTCTGCAGGAGGAACTGGTTTGATTTCACTTGAAAACTCTGATTTATCATGGGAGATCGTGACACAGTATGATATTGGAGTTGAACTAGGTCTATTCGACAATAGAATCAATATGGAATTAGACTATTATAATAGGAAAACAACAGATATGCTATTAAATGCTCCAGTTCCAGAATCAAGCGGATTTAGTGGCTTAACACAAAATATTGGATCAATGGAAAATAAAGGTTTCGAACTGAGTTTAAATTCAATAAACATAGAAACTCCTGACTTTACTTGGAATTCTTCTTTTAATATTTCAATGAATAAGAATAAAGTACTTTCGCTCGCTTCACCGTCTGATATTTTTGGAGTTGCATCAGGCAATTATCTCGGTGGTGGTTCAATAATTAGGATAGGCGAGGCTATGGGTTCTATGTATGGATTTACCCGTTTAGGAGTCTGGGGTACAGATGAAGCTTCAGAAGCAGCTAAATATAATTTATTGCCAGGAGACGTAAAGCATAAAGACTTCAATGGTGATTATGTTATTGATAATGATGATAGATCCATAATTGGAAATGGATATGCCGATGCCTATGGGACCTTTGTAAATTATTTTACATATAAAAACTTTGATTTCACATTTGATCTTCAATATTCTATTGGAAACGATGTTGTGGATCTTGCATTGCATGAGGGTGAAAATGTAATAGGAAATTCCAATCACTATTCAACAGTGTTAAACGCTTGGACACCAGACAATCAAAACACGATGATTCCACAGCTAAGAAATGCCTCTGCTGGTTATGTGTCATTGTATGATACTCACATGGTAAAGGATGGTTCTTTTCTTCGAGGGAATAACATGATACTTGGGTATACCTTTAAACCTGAATTTCTTCAACGCGTAAACTTAAATAATTTAAGAATATATGCTTCGGCTCAAAATTTCTTTTTAGTAATGAATAAAGATTTAATGGGAGATCCTGAAGTAGATGACAAAAATGCATTTGGAGGTAGTGGAGTTGCTTCACAAGGGGTGAAGTGGTATGATTATCCAAGATCCTCAACCTTTGTACTAGGATTACAAATTGGACTTTAATTACAGGAAACTTAAAATCATAACTTATGAAAATTTATAAAATAAAAGGTTTAAATAGAGCATTAACAATTGCGCTCATAACCACAACTATATTAAGTTGTTCAGATTTTTTAGAAGAAAATAACCAATCAAGTTTAAACCCGGACTCTTTTTTCAAAACTAACACTCATGCTGAATCCGGTTTAAACGCAGTATATGCAGCTACAAGAGATGTTTTTGGTGGGTTTTCTGGGGGTAATTCAAGTAATTGGCATTTATTAGAAGCATTAACAGGGCAGTCTATAAATAATAGCTCAGGGAATCCAGATTTAAATAGTTTGTCGTCATTGTCTTATAATTCTAATTTAATTCATGCTAGAACTGTTTGGGCGGGTACTTATAAGCTTATTGCCAATGCT
>CALCGQ010000147.1 GCA_937901015.1 uncultured Bacteroidota bacterium
TTGTTCATACAGAAATCTTCAGGAAGCGAGGTAGCCTCATAACCTTCGGGAATATTGATGAAAATGTTAAACTCCTCTGACTGTGGATATACAAAGTCAACGGGATAAGTTCTCTCCTTCTTTTTGAGTTTACTATCTTTAGCAACAATATTCAAAAAGGGTGAAACAATTATGTTATCTCCAATTATTTCTATTTCTTTTTCTCCTTCAAAACTTATTATATAAGGTCTCGATGGCCTATCGAAGTTTACTGTTTTAACCTTGTATACCTCATCAAAAATACCATCCTCAAAGCTTTCTTTTAATACCTCCAAATTATCTTTAAACGAATTTTTAAATTCAGAAGACTTATATCCAGTTGTATGCATCGTAACACTTGCATTAGCTATCACTTCTTCAGTATCAATATCAAGTGTAATTTGTTTAATGCTTAATGATATACTATTGTTTGATAGCTCGAGCCAGTTATCTTCATCCTTTTTAACGATGAGACCTTTATCGTTTATACAGTTAACAGGAATCATATTATTTGGCAGTAGGTTACTAGTTCCGTCTGCTAGCTGAGAGTTATCAGAGTTAATATATGCAAGTACATAATTAAAATAATGACCAAACGGGTAATCTGCCTTTATCTTCCCATGATCTCGTGTACTTAGGATTACAGGGTATGCCTCAATGCCTGCTTGGTTTAAAAGAGCAATCATGAATAAGTTGATATTCCCGGAACTACCAGATTTTTGATTTATAAATTCTTTTGGGGACTTTGCTGCATATATGGAATTATAGCCGTTCCATGAAAAATTAGTTTTTACATAATTTATGATAGTGTTAACCTTTTCCTGCTCGGACAATTTCTCGATATTCTCAGATTCAACAATAGCTTTGGCATATTTTTTACATCCTTTAATGTATTTACCAAAATGATCATTTCTTAACAAAGCTTCATTGAGTTCAGTCCAAGTGGTAATTATTTTGTGGATAGGGTTATGAGGATAAGCTACTTTGGCCAATTGACAATCCATTTTCATTACATAATCATTAATGGAAGTAATATATGACTCATCATTGAAGGCTGGTACATCTTTCATAACATATAAATGATTGTAGTCTTTGAACTTAACACCAGTGCCATGATTTTCGCCATAAGATTCATTAACTGTTCCCCAAACACGAGTTTTAGTCCCAATCTCTGAATGTTGATAGTCGAATTTATAAATTCCTTGAGCAATAAAAGCATATTCATAAAATGGTATCATACTTACCTGATACTCACTATAGACTGTAGGAATAATATCTTGAAAATACCAGTCGGGGAGATTAAAGTGAAATGGGCTTAGTAAAGTATATGTATATTCAATTACAGTACCTTCTTTAACACCAGGAAAAGCAAATTTCTTTGCTCTCCAATATTTGCTAGTTTGTTCATCATAAATGGTTGATTTATCAAGTTCTTTTCTCATAAATCGGCCATCTTCAATATTATAAGAAAAGGCTTTGATCATACTTACTTTCTCTTCTTCACCATGATCATCCACATAATAAGGTATACTAATCTCACCTCGGCTTATTGCGGATCTGTCTAAAATTTTTATCCGCTTTTTTCTAACGAACTTTATATCGTAACCACCTCCCTTTGCATTAACGAACTCAGCCTTACCAATATCGTATAATACAACAGCTTCTGCATCTGGATCCTTATCATACTTGGTCATTTCCATTTCCTCTTCTGACACTTGACCAAAGTCATGATTATACTCCTGTGAAACTAGGAATTGTGATAGAAGCAAGGATGTTATTATCAAAAGCTTATTTTTCATTATTGAGTATTTAGTATTATGGCTGATCTCTTTTGTGACACTTCAATATTTTTAATAAAAGCATAAAAATCATTGTATATATTAAGTGGAATTTCAGCTGCGTAAAGCTTATAATTATTAACAACTTTAATTGTATTTCCATCCATGGTATAATCTTCTGAGTAGTATCCATACTCTGATTCAATGACCACATTATCTGGTATTTCTATTAAATAATCAATAATTGATATTATATTATATGTGGTGGTGTAGTTTCTATTTATTGGATAAGGAATACGAACTGATAATTTCCGATCCCTTGGTTTTTCAAAATCTGGGAGAGTAGTCATTACCGGTTTAATAACCTTCAGATCCCCTATTTCTCTGTATTGATTTTTCACATCCACCTGAACTATAATTTCAAGGGTACTAGTATCACGGTTATTTTGATCATATTCCCATTCGATTAGCTCATAATCATGTAGTTTAACTTGATCTTCAACTAACTCTTTTTTCATCACTTCAGGAGCTTCATTAAAGTAATAGTTTGCCTTCTCAAAATTAGAACCTTTAAGTGTTAAGTTTATGGTTCCCAAACCAACTCCATCATCATTAAGTTCCATGTTATAGTTAGCAACCTCCTTAACATCATCAAGTTCCATACTAGGAGTGCAGACTAGTTTACTTTCCTTACCATCAATTAAAAGTGCATATCTGTTTTGAGTAAAAGTCCCAAGATAATTATAAGGCAGGTAATTTGAAGTATTTTCCAGCCATATGGTATCACCATTAATTGGAATTGAAAGTATTACATGATTAAACTGTTGACTAGGCTTATCTATATTTACTTTTTGATAATTATCACCGCCATAAACAAGTGTATAAAATGATTCTATCCCGACATATTTCAGCATCGATTTCAAATAATATGTTAATGCTTTACAATCACCATACTTATTAAGACTCACATATTCTGCTGGATACGGCTTCAAACCTCCTTTATCGATTGCTACATTTATATATCTAGTATTATCCTGTAGATAATGATAAAGAGTTCTTACTATTTCATTTGTATCAGTTATATTTTTAATAAGCTTATCAACCATACTTTTTTCATTAACAGGAAGGTTATAGCCTCCATCGTTTAACTTATTAACCCAATCTCCGTATTCTGACCAAGATTTAGTAGAACCTTCATATTCATATAAAAAACTTTGTGGAATTACTAAAACTTTCGATGTGGTCTCAAATCTAGGTGGTGAATAAAGTTCACTTTCGTGCAATGTACAATTCTCCTTTTTCCATTCATAAATAATGGTATTCTCGAGTGACAAGGAGGAAAAGTTAAATCCTGGTGTTGTGTCCATAATTACCATATAATTTATTGGCAATTCAACTACCAATGAAGCTTTCTTCACTGGTATATCTTCATATATAGATGGTATCCAACGTGCTACAAACAGAAACTCCTCATCAATTATCCGGTAACTATAAGATATCACATATGGATAGCTATTCCACTTTAACGAAAACTCATAGTACAAATCATCTTCATAAAAAGATCCTCTTCGGATATCATTATGTGATACTAATTCCTTCTTTTTAAGTTTTCTCTTTGTTGTACCGTTGAGGTCCTTTATTTCAGCGCTAACAAAATCAAACCTTTGATTTCCATCTACAGGAATACTAATGTCAGCCAACCAGTTTGATTCTTTATTGTTGATCTGAATTTTTTTTGAAATGGTAGTAGTTTTTTCACCATAAACAACTTCAA
>CALCGQ010000148.1 GCA_937901015.1 uncultured Bacteroidota bacterium
GACTACCTATCTTAACAGTTGGATATACATTCCCATCAATATCTGCAATTTGGTCCTGAGAAAAAGAAGAGCCATGAAGTATAAATATTAACACGACTATAGTACATATTTTTGGGTTTATCTTCATTATTAAACGGAGTATACTAACAACTACAAATATACTTCATATAACACTATTAAACAAGCAATTAAAACATAGATTACTTTATATAATCTATTTACTTTTCAAGATTGGAGTTGGCTTACCGTTGTCATCAACATTAACATAAACCATCTTTGTGGAACATACAATAGCCTCTGATTTATCTGTGATACTAATGGTTCTTGCTTCTATGTATAAACTTAAAGATGTATTTCCAACATGCTCTATTTTACCATATATCCGTACCCTTTCTTTAACCTTCACGGGCTTTTTGAATAATACTTCATCCATCTTAAGAGTAATAACATTTGTGGAACGGCACTCACAGGCAGCCATTATACCCCCTGCTTCATCAAGCCAAGCTAACATTGTTCCTCCAAATAAGTTATCATTTACTCCAATATCGCTGGTTTTGCAGATATAAGTTGAGATTAATTGCATAATAAATTGATTAAGTTTAATTCAAAGTTAATCAATTCTGGATACTCTATGATTATTCGGTCTTCTTGGTCAACATTATAAGCTCTTTGTGTTTTAACTCCCATAAATCAAGGATCTGCTTCAAATAGGGGTACTCAGTTGCGCTGAAAACAAGCTTGTTTATTTTCAGATTAGTATTAATCTGAATATTATTATCATAAACTGTATATTGAACCAATGTAGTAACAGAATTATCTTCAAGTGCTGAGTTTGTATTTTCAGGGACTTCACTTACAGTATATCCGTCAGGGATAGTATATGAATACCGATATGTTATATTGTATTTGTAATTGAACTCAACAGGATAATCTCGTCTCTTTGATATCAACAAATTATCGAAATCACTATGTACAGTAAAAGGGTTAAAATATAACTGGGAACCAGATTCAGTTACAGAATTTTCCATTGAAAACTCAACCTGAGATTTGAATGCCTTATTATTTGACGTAGTATTAAAAACTTGAGGATTTTCCAAATACAAGTTTTTATCATCATTGAATGTATTGTCGAAATAATCCAATAGAGGTTCCAGTATCTGAGAACGCTCAGAAGCTGCGGCATATCCTTTATACTTCGATTGTATTTTTCCTTTAATTGAGTCAAGGCTAACGGCTCCACTGTACATAACAAACTTATTATAATATGTATCTGATGTGATTTTAATAATCTCTGGATTATCCGGATCAATTACAAAAGCCTCACAATCAATTATATTAGATGGTGGAAATGAAACCTGCGATACCTTTGAACTTGCATCCAGATAGTAATTCTTTTCACCAATTTTCACAATCACAATCGCATGGTTAAATTGTCTTAAAAAAGGATACTTTTCATTTATTTCCCCGTGTGTTCTAGTACTAACCAATGCCATTGTAGGATTAATATCTGCTTTTTTCAGCAATTTTGCCAAACTAAGGTTAATCTCAACGGATGAACCTACTCCCGATTCATAGGCTGTTTTAAGATTATTATCAACAAAAACACTATTCCAACCATTACAATCAAAGTGATTTTGAATGTGATTGAAACAATTTGTTAGTCTTTCAAGCTCAGTTCCTGAACTATAAAGATCATCTAATCCTGACAACATGGTTATATTCTTGCTTAATTGTCTGCCAAATCTATCGTGGTATTTCATTTCATCGGCCAAATGTTCCCATGTACTTACTATTTTAACATTTGCATTTATGCTAGGATCATAATATTCATTCATCTGTAATATTAGTCGGGTTTTTACATTATCGATGGACTTAACATAACTATCATCAATAATTCCTGGGCTATCCTTTAGTATATATCCAAAGATTCTCTCATGATCCCTTCTATAGTTTCTATTGGTTATTGAACTTTCAACTACCTCTACCCTATTTTTCAATATACCAGTTACATATATTGCATACGATTTATCTTCAGGATAAGCGACTCTGTATTCGCTGTGTAAACATGGTGCTTCATTTTGAAAATACCATTCTTTTGAGAAGAAATAGTATTTTGAAATCCGGCTATACCTAAATTCAACTATTGAGCCAACTTTAACGTTAGGAAGAGCAAATGAAACGACTCCGTTATTTATTAAATCAGAATAGTCTTTTACGAATATATCTTCCTGATTAAGTTCTGTTTTTTCAATATTACCATTTTCATCAATATTATAAACCGCACCTTCAATATTCTCAATTCTGCTACCATCAATACCTCCCTTTGCCCCTCCTGAACTACTTTTACTAGCACCTCTCTTCGTTGTCCCTGTCCAAAAATACACATTAACGTTTCCTCGTTCAACCCCAGCCCTTTCAAGCACTTTAAACCTTACATGAACATTTGTTGATGTTTCAACTTGATCGATTGACCCATCTTGGATAAAAGTCTCTCCGTATCTACAAAGTGTAACAGTACTGGCATCATTGCAAAATTCAGGCAATTCCATATTAAATTGAGATGTATCGACTTTCCCCCAAGTAATGGGCGCATCTTTAATAATGTCTTGAGAAATTGATGTAAAATGGAATATTGAAAGCAATACTAATACTATGATATGTTTATTAAGCTTGTACATATTAATTTTTTTGTTGGGTTATAAGTATTAATTCACATCTCTAATTAACACAACTTTCTGCTTATCAGCATTACTTATATCTTTAGATAACTTCTTAAAATCGCTGTAACGAGATGACCCATACTTTCCTTTGTTTATTTCAAATTTGCGGACATATATTAGCTTATCTCCGTCTTTTACTATTTGTGATTTATAGTTTGCAAAATCCGATGAATATTCAACTTTAGGTGGCATTGCCTCCATACTATAACCATTGGGTAGGTTAAAAATAACAGTGTCGATCTCCCGTATATCAGAATGTAGAATTATATCATTATTTCGCTTAGAAGACCTCTTGAACTTAAAATCGTGTTTATTCAACATATTTACCTCAAATAAGATTCTGTCACCCAGCAATGTGCCATAGCTCTTAACTTTAATATCTATTTCTTCTTCGATAACAGGTATGAGGCTTTTCGTTTCATGGTAAGAATAGTCGTTAATTTCAAAATTCGGCACATCAATACTTTCCACAAGTAATTCCTTTCTTTCTTTCTCTGTAGCTCTTATGATTGGAAGAGTTTTATCATAATATAATCCACTGTTATACACATAAATTTTTGCAGAACCATCGCCAAACTCATCTATTGTAACCAAGGAATTTGTGTTCATATAATTATCATTCTTATCATATGATTTTGTATGAACAAGTTTACCTCCCTTTTCAGAAATTACCAAGACATTCCTATCATCAGTAAAACCACCAACATAACCAAAAGGGCATTGCTGACTAGTGCATTCAAGCCATATTGTGTCGTTTCCATTCGGCACACATAGGATTACATGATTAAACTGATTTGAAGGAAAATCTTCGATTATTGAATTTTTAACCCGTCCTGCATTTACTAGTGTGTAGTATGAATTAATTTGAGCTACTCTTAACACAGCTTGCATATAATTAGACAAAGCCTTGCAATCACCATATGAAAACTTGTCTACCTCTTCTGAATCTATCGGTTGCCATCCTCCAATACCTACCTGAATACTTACATATCTGGTTTTATTTTGCATCCAATTATAGAGTGATTTAACTTTTTGTTCAACACTCATTGTATCATTAATAAGGGCTTCGATTTTCGATGTTGTTTCAGCAGAAAGAATCATATCATCATCATTCAACATATGTATCCAACTACCAAAGTTTTCCCAGGTATCCGAGTTACCATCATAACCATCCACAGAAAAATCTGAAGGTGCAGTACGAACAAGTGGTAAAGTTTCGATAAAAGAAGCACTAAAAGGTTCATATTTAACTGCCTTAAGGTTATTAACTTCCCAATAAAGTGATATACTTTTACCCATGTCTTTTTTAACCGGATCTAAATCAAAATTACTTTGGTAGTAACGAATTTGCATATCAGTAGGTGTTACAATCTCAAATGTAGATCTCTCAACGGATATACTGTACCCAGGATAAATTAACCAGCTTGGATAATTCACTAAACCGGAATAATCAATTTCATAAGTATACTCAACAGTAAAGGGAATACTACGATACTCTGGATCAACATATTTAACTCGTGCATCGGAAAATAAAGTCCCACCTGAAATCGCACTAATATCTTTGATATCCTCATAATTTAGTTTTTTCACTACAAATCCAAATTCATCATAAATAACGGCTCTTATTTTTCTAATTTTTGAAAATTTATCATAGGGTTCAGCAAAGGTTGCATACTCTAATGCTTTCTTATTCAGTATTGTAATGGCCATAGTTACGCTAAGCTCTCCTTTCGAGAGTGATTCTCTAACGAACCTTGTTTCCTGATTACGGATAACAGCAAGAGCACCACTCTTTAGATCCTTTGGTATAAGAGAAATGGCATATTTAGGTTCTCCGGCAATACAAACCGAAACAATACCGAATAATATCAGACAAATAATTGCCGAAGATTTAATATGTTTATAAAGATTATTCATTTTTGTGTTTTCCCCAACGTTATTTAATCTTAAGAATAATCGGTTCAGCTTCTTTTTCGGTTATATATTCAAAAAATATTCTCATTTTGTCATATTCAGATGCTCTGATAACTGCATCAACGATCCTTAACCGGTAGTTAAGTATAACTTTATTACCCATTGTAGAAAGACTATAAATATAATCCATTGATTTATCAGGCATCGCTAATCTTAAGGGCTTCGGTACATCTAGAACTTCAACATTTGGGGGTAAATTTATTGTTATAACTCCTGATCGCTCAACAGGATAAATAAAATCAATGGGATATAATCTTGTACTACTATTAAACGGGTTTTCATCCATTTTTTCATATTCCATGCATGGCAGATAAATTATTGAGTCGCTCTGTGTACCCAAACTCTCAATGGTAATATCATACTTTTCCTTAACCGGTTTATAAACATCTTCAACATTGCTATACTCTGCCTCATTAATAATTAGACCTTCTTTATCAGCATTATAAGCGTCGATATATTCATCAATATCAGCAACTAATTCCATCTCCTTTCTCACATCGTATGCAGCATATTCATAATTAGCATAGTTGATTGTACCATCAATTGATAAGTCCTTGTTCATGGTTAGGTTATACTGAGCTACAACTTTATGTTTCCCCGGAATCTCTATTTTAACTTCTTTGGTCCCATCCTCATCAACTATTCTCCCTGTATAGTTTAAGCACCTCTCTGGCAAGAGATTATATGGTAATAGTTCATCCGTAGCATCAATTAGAATAAAATTGTTATCTAGTTTAACACTTGCAACCACATAATTTAACTTCTGTAAACTTGGTGTTCCATAATAAATCAAGCCGTTGGAACGGGTACTAAGTGCTACTGCATATGATTCAAATCCAAGTTTTCGCAACAAAACAACTAATCCCAAATTAATATCAGTTGAATTACCAACACCTTTCGAATACTGGTATTTAAACTCTGTTAAGGTAGTGTACTTCCATTCTATCTGATTCCATTTAACATCATGCATTTTATCCACTGCTGCCATTACCTTTTGCTCATCGGTTAATGGCTCTTCTTCAATTTCTTTAGCCCATCCTTTTATATAATTATTAAATGACTTTAGAGGTAGCCCAAAATGCTCCATTCCCATCATTATACCTGCTACACCACCCCAGCTTTGTGAGAAGTTTATGAATAATCCCGGATACGATACCTTCATTATCTCTATTTCAAACTTGGAAATATAATTTTCAATGGAGCTCATATAGGGTTCTTCACGAAAGGCAGGAACATTTTTAGCTATCCACCTATCGTCGGTTGATTCAGATAGTCTTATGTTTCCAATAAAATTCTTTCTAAAAGTCAGATAAATTGATTTTTCAATATATAACTCACTGTGTAGAACAGGTATTGTACGCTGAAAATACCAGCTACTGGGCAACCATGAATAAGTAAACTCAATATCAATTACCGACCCTACTCTTACATTTGGCATTGATACTCTCATCTGATAAAGATCATCATATACCTTATCAACAAATATTGAAGACCGTTTAAGTTTTTCTTCAACTACCTCCCCATTTTCCAGATTGTAAGTTATTCCTCGTATGTTAGCCTTTGAGCTCGTGGTAAATACCCTATCAGCCCATTCATAACCTTCTTTACTAAGTATTTTAATTCTAACAAGTCTTGTAAAAGAAAATGTGGATCCATTGAAATATCCATAATCACAAAGTACAACAGCGGAAGCAGTAGAATCGATATCACAAACTGTCATTTCCAGAAACTCTTTGTCGATTTTACCAAATTTCACCGGTGCCTTTGCGCTGAATCCAATAAGTGTAATAGCCATTGAAATGGCAACCAATAGTAATGCTTTTTTCATAATTTGTTTTGTTATACTAAAGTGTACTTAGTTCGGGCAGATTGGGTAGTTACTATCAAATGAGATAGATTCATGTAAAAATACATTTTTCAATAAATCAGAGCCATGCAGATTATAATTTATAAGAATTATAAATAGTTTGGAAGGAGGTTTACCACAAATTATCTGCTTATTTAGAAGAATCTAAATTACTCTACAAATGTGTTAAATAGAGTAATTTTCAAGTAAAAATTATAAATTTGCGTTCATAAGAATATTATCAAATAATAATAAAT
>CALCGQ010000149.1 GCA_937901015.1 uncultured Bacteroidota bacterium
AAAACTCTCGCTTTAATTTAAACCCGAAAAGTGAACATTGGTTTGACGACATACAAAGAAAATATGAGAATAATAATAATTGCCTTGATATTCTTTACTGTTACAAATTTACATTCACAGGATAGTTGTGTAGTAAAAGTGTTTCCTGGAGATTGTCTGAATTGCTATGTTGGTATGAAAAAGGTTGAATTCACTGGCCAAAATATAAAAAAAACTATTGTATTTCCAAAATTATCTGATGCAGAGGTTAAGGCTTATATTAAAGATGTTTTAAACGTTTCTGATATAAGTAAGTTTAGTGTAATCGTATCTGACTCTATATATAATTCAATGAATAATAGGCATTCATCCGAAGTTTATGTCTACAATGATAATAAACTATCTAATCATTCATTATTGAAAAAATTTTATGGTTTTGAAGAGTTTGGTCCATTTGAAATAAAAATACCTGATAGTATAGCACTATCAATAGCATCAACTATTATAAATAATGAAAACTATTTTTTCATTACTGATCCTAAATTTGGAAAGATTGTTTTTGTTAATAAACATGGAGATCATAAGATCACCATTATTGAAACTACAGATCTTACAACTGAATCTAATTTTGAATTAATTTCAGGAGATACGATGTGTTTTCATATGTTTAAAAAGTATAGAGAAGTGCTTGAAAATGTCAACATGGATCGTATGAAATTAAAACACACTTTCGGTATAAGAGACAAAATGACTTCTTTTCTATTGGCTCCGGATATAATAATTGGTGATAATGGACCTAGACTTAATTATATTACCAGTGTGATTCAGTATAGTAACCCTAAAGAGTATATCATTTTTGGGATTTTAGAAGAATCATTGCCTTCAAATTATGTTGTCTATCCTGGCTATTTTTCAGAATATAATAGTGAATACTATATGCAATTAGTAAACACTGACAGAGCTGAAAATGACCAATATATGTTGGGGAAATTCGTACTTAGTAATGGCAATTTGGAGTTCACAGGATTTGCAGAATACAAATTACCAAGAGAATATCTACCCGCAATTAAATTTAAAGGTTTAAGAAAAATACTAACACCTGCTGATCCTTATATCTTTTTACAGTATAGTCTTACATTTTACAATATGGATAATAACAAGACTTATCATCTTCCTTTTGACTCGGTCGATTTGAAGTTTGAGATGCCTGGTCAATCACTTAACTTGTTGAGATTTGAGCATTCATACAAATTTTTTGATGCACATATTTCAAACAATATTGTACAAGTTTTATTTGAACAATCTGGTAAACATTTCATTGCTATTCTAAATAGAGAAGATACCAGCTTAATAAATAAGTATGAAATTTCAGATTTAAAAAAACCTATTAAAGCAGGTATGAGGTTTTATTCAAAAGATAAGCTATTTTATTTAACTGATGACAATACCATTGTTGTTGAAAATATAATCCATAAATGATGAATAGTAAGTTTGTTATTCAAGCAATGTAAATCATTTAAAAATTCAAACACCTTCTATTTGTCTAGGAAGAAAAAAAACTCACTAGCCTCAACAAACTCTTGCTTTGTTCAATTAAAAGAAATATCAATAGACTGGATGAATGATTATAATCAATATCATATGCATAGCTCACTACGTAATAAGAGTCTAGCAAATTACCTTAAGCTTTTCTCTTTGGAATGCACCTTCCAAAGAGAAAAGCAATTGGAAAAAGAAAGAATAAACATCTTTTGAAGCCTTTTTCTTAAGCGAGATAAATTTCCGTTCAGTGAAGAAATCTAATAATTTGTGCTGCTAATTTTCTATGATCCTTTCATCATTTTGTATAAGGAATTTTTGTTGTCTTGAATAAATTGTATGTAGTCCTTGATACTTTCTGCTTTTTCTTAGACGTAGGAGTTCTCTGTGTTCCTTGCGAGTTCTTTGTCTATTTTCCTTTTCTAAATTTGGCTTTTTCATAGGTAGGTAAAAAGTATGTGCAAGTTATATGTATTTATTAATCCTTTGTGATCGTATTTTCAAAGTCTGCCTACAAGAACTTGGAATTGAAAAAAAACAATTTTGCATATCATCCTCATTAATAGTTTTTTGTAATAATATATTAATTTGTAGTACCTGAGTTATCTTAGACAATAAAGCTAGTGAATGACTAGTAATGTCTACCTCACAATCAGCTTTTCTCTTGCTAATATGATATTATCCTGTTTTATTGTTGCTATGTACAACCCTGGTATTATTCCTTCAAGAGAGATTGTATTTTCATCAGGATTAGATATAAGTACCAATTGACCATTTGTATTAGTGAGCTCGATGTGGATATTTTGCTGATGTGGAATATTGATTGTGATTCTTTTTGAAGCTGGGGTTGGATATAGTCTAATCATTTCGCTTTCAGGAAAATTGTTGATTTTGACCCATACATTTTGATTTTCGTATGCACCCATATCTACTCGGTTCCCAAAGATTCGAGTATTTCCTTCTAAATCAACACTAGGTAAATTATATCCACTAGTATCAGTAATGCCCGTATTAATACATGGAGAATCATCTATTAATGACCAGTCAGCATAAAGAGCATCGAATTCCAAACCATAACCATCTGTTGGATTAACAAATTCTGGGTAAGTATCTAATATTCCATCTCCTTCATATCCATTTTCTATGCACGAATAGTCAATATTTGCAGTATTTCCCGAACCATTCCAGATCTGATAGCCAAAGGAAGGATCAGATCCATTACCCCAAATTATATTATTTATCATTTTGGATTGAACACTATTAACCCAAAGTGCTGGTACAGTGGAGCCCCAGTTGTTTACAATTGTGTTATTTGCATACAGTGAATTGTATGTATATCCTATTGCCTGTGCCATACCTACTCCTTCATTATTAGCAACTATATTATTAAGAACCCTAATTCTAAGACAGTTTTCATAAAAGGCACCGTTTACACTTTTATTATTGAAGAACTTATTTGATTTAACATATCCTATTCCATTAGTAACACCAAGCGTCACATATACACCACTACCGCTGCCAGTTTGACCAATATTATTGATTGTCATAAATGCAGTATTCTCATAAAAGATATTATTGGAAATGATAAAATACCAAACATTTTTAATTGATATACCCCCTCCTTTCATAAAGGTCATGTTTCTTTCAAAATAGCATTCTGTTATTTCTACATAATTACTCTCCTCAATATGGATTGCTCCTCCTTTACAATTAGAGCGGTTATTAATAAAAGATGAATTAATTATTTTGATATTTGGGTATTCATAGGCATAGATACATCCTCCCATATTTTCTTCGCTTATAAACATATTACCAGTAAGACCTGGCTTCACAGCTTTTCCATATTCAAAACTACAGTAAGAAAAAAAGGAAGTGTCATTTCTTTCATTTGGTAAAAACCTTATCCCTCTCCAACCTCCATCTATTGTAGTAGTATCATTAAAAGCTGTTGTATCATTTATGGTAAATTTTACACTGTCATTGAGTGAACCTAATGCTTTAATTCTTCCAGAAACAATAATAGAGAAGTTGCCTTGAAATTCAATATAGGTACCATCTAATATTGTCAATGTTGCGGAATCATCAATTGTAATATCATTATATATTTTTAATGTATCAGATGACCAAACAGTATCATTGTAAATATTACTTAGTATAGTATTGCTTATTTGTCCATTAATAAATAATATTTGGAATGAGAATATCAATAGTAATTGTATCTTTTTAATCATATATTATTTTTTAAAATTACAGGCTACTATATAGAGTAGCCCGTAATTTGTTTAACATTAATATGCCCTTTTATTCAATCTCTGGAATAAAAACAGGTTCACCGTAAACAATATTCATTTTATGATAATAATTTCCTGTACTATTTGGTTCTGCACTTGTCCAAAAATGAATCAATTTGAAGTATATCTCAGATCCGTAAGAGTTCAAGAAATACCCATCAGGTATATCAGTTTCACTATTGTAAATAAGATAATGCATATTTTGTAAGTAAAGCATCATATCAGTATCAGAAATAATTGGTGAACTTGTTGCTATTTTTGCCCAAACTCTATTTTGAGTATTAGTTGCGTCAAGATTTATTGTTTGTTGAGGATCATCCCAAAAATTATATTGAAAAGTTGGTTTAATTCCTTGATTGTTTAACCTCAGTTTCAATTGCTGGCCTCCATCAGAAACTCCAACATAGGTTGTGTCAGCCCTACCTAACATATTACCATAATACCAATCATCATCATCTGTAAATGGTGTATAGGATTTAAATCTACTCGTGGCATAAATACCATCTAACTCAATAACTAGATTACTTGAGCGTGAATCTTCATTATACAAATCTGCTATAATTAAGAATTTATAATCTGATTCTATTTGATCCAGTTGATTTTCAATATCATCAACCATTTGATTAAACAGTATAGTCAATTCACTCATAGCTACATAACCATTTTCATCAACATTTGCTGTGTAGACACTATTATGTTTATATGAATCACAAAATGAGGTATCTACCGAAAGTTGTATATTTAACTGTATGTCTTCAAACAAATTTGAACTTTTAGGGTCAAAAATTATGAGAGTGTTAACACAAAATTAATTGATTTTTCTGATATTGTTTTTTTCTTTCATTTAGGGTTTTGTTTTTGATCCTTTTACGTTGTTTCAATTTTCTATCACCACAGCCATAATACACTTCTGCCGGCGTTAGATTTTGTATTGATTCATGGTACCTTTCAAAATTGTAATACTTGACAAATTCTTCCATTTTAACTTCAAGTTGTCCTGGACTAAAGTAATTATCAAGTTTGATCACGTTTTTCATTGAACGATGGTATCTTTCGATTTTACCTTGTGTCTGTGGATGTAAGGGTCTGCCTCTTACATGTTTCATGTCCTTAAGTAGCAAATAATCTGCAAGTTCATTGGATATATAACAGGAGCCATTGTCAGATAATAG
>CALCGQ010000150.1 GCA_937901015.1 uncultured Bacteroidota bacterium
TAATAAATCAGATCTTAGAGACGACTGGGATATCACAGATGAGGATATTGAGCAATATCGTAAGCAAGGATATGAAGTTATTATCACAAGTGCTAAAACCAATGAATCGGTTGACTCAGCTTTCACTACGATTGCCCGCCTTACATTAAACTAATATCCAATGCTCAAAAATCTACCAGAAGAAATAATTCAATATTTAGTTGATGAATTACCGCCTTTCACCGGCATCCTAATCCTAAGAACTGATAGTGATGGTAATATACTAGATTATCATGGACCACATAAAGAGTATCTTAGAACAAAACCTATAATTGGCAAACCCATTCATGAATATGTTCCTGCATTATTCTCAATGGTACCTCCCCTAGTGTCCCCAATGATTCTAAATAAAATTCAATCAAAGGACTCAGTATATGCCGATATCCACATAATTGAGGCTATTGAAGATGAGTATTGGGTATTCTTTGTAGATCAAAGTAATAACGTTGAAGGAATTCGTGATATCATTCAGAAAATGAATGAAGAAAAATTTCAAAAAGAGACCAAAAATAAATCTGGCAATTCTGAAAGCATTAATCCGTATTCAGTTTTTGGAGATCTAATTCTGGAAGTATCTTCAGAAGATAGTGCTATAATTAGATCAACTGTACCACAGTGGTTTAATCAAATGTTACCAGGAATTATAACCAATTCGCCCATTGATTTCAAAAGTATATTTCCTTTTCTTGAGGTATTTATGATTGACGCTACCCAATTCTGGGAGACCAAACAAAATGGTAAATTCAAATCAGGAATATGGACAGAAAGCATCTCAAATGGTGACGACATTTCATTATCAGCAATGGCTATAATGGTAGATAGTAACAGATATCTACTAATAAGACAACTGGAGGAAGACCTAAATCAGGAACAATTATATTATCAGATGGCAAGAGAGCAAAAACTTGCCTATGAGAAACTGGAGAAAACTGAGAGAAAGCTTAAAAAACTACTTGATTATAAAGATAAATTCGTATCCATTGTTTCCCACGATTTAAGATCACCAGTTGCTGCAGTACTTGGCATAAGTGATCTACTTGTAAATGACAAAGATGAATTGTCAAAGTTAAGCTACTTCTATCAAGATTTGATCCTTAACATCAAAGAGGAAATGATCAGGTTACTGGATTATAACGACAAATTATATCATTGGTCTAATCTAGAACTTGGCAACTTTAAGATTGTAAAGGAAAAGATGAGTCTGAAAAATATTATTGAGATTGCAGAAAGAACATCAAAAGCTAAGTTTAAGTCTAAGAACATTAAGTTTTCAACGAACCTTAAAAAAGATATTAGTGTAAATGTTGATCGTGCTCTTTTTCTTCAAGTCCTAAATAACCTGGTATCAAATTCTGTGAAATTTACACCTGAGAATGGATCAATTTCAATAAATGTGTCTGAAGGAAAAGACAAAATTGAAATAGCAGTTGTGGATTCAGGAGTTGGTATGACAGAAGAAATTTATGGTAATATTTTTTCAGGATTTACCAGAAAAAGCACAATTGGTACCAGTGGGGAAAAAGGCACCGGATTAGGGTTGGGAATAGTTAAAAAAATTATTGACTCCCATGAATTCAGCATAAGGGTTGAATCCGAAATAGGTAAAGGATCTGAATTTATTATCAGCATCCCAATATAGTTACTATTTCCCAAGCAAACTGCTAATAATATCAAACCTTCCAAGTTTTTCCAAACTCGATTTAATTCTATTTCGGTATTCAGATTTATACCAGAAAAAGAACATATGCTGCCTCTCCTTTTCACTTTTTGATTTGGCAACATAAATGGGCTTTAAGTCATATGGATTTATTCCTGTATAATACATAACAGTAGCATTTGTCATTGGTGTAGGCGTAAACCCCTGCACTTGTTCAAGTTGCAATCCCGCTGCTTTTGTATCAGAAGCCAGCTGTGCCATATCTTCCTCTTTGCTTCCTGGGTGACTAGAAATAAAATAAGGTATAATCTGCTGCTTTAAACCAGCCTTTTCAGAAATGCTATTAAATTTCTTACTAAACGAATCATAGATTTCAAATGAAGGTTTTCTCATTATCTTAAGAACATTATCCGAAGTATGTTCGGGTGCTATTTTCAACCGACCGCTTACATTCTTGGTTATTAATCTGGTCAAATAGCTATCAATATCGGGTCCTCCCTTTTTATTCCGCTCTCTGGAAAGCATATCATATCTGATACCACTTCCTATATTCAACTTCTTAATCTCAGGAAGTGCCTCTACCTTATCATATAATTCCAATAAAGGCTTGTGAGATGTATTCAGGTTGAAGCAAATTTTAGGGAATATACACGAAGGGCGCTTACATTTAGCGCAAATACTTCGGTCTACTCCCTTCATTTTATACATATTAGCAGAAGGCCCACCTAAATCACTCAATGCTCCTTTAAAATCGGGAAGTTGACTTACTTTTTTCACTTCCTCAATTATTGATTTCTCAGATCGTGAAGAAACAAATTTACCTTGATGGGCAGAGATGGTACAAAAGCTGCACCCTCCAAAACATCCACGGTGAATATTAACAGAGAACTTAATCATTTCATAGGCAGGAATTGCTCCCTTGTTACTATACTTTGGATGTGGCATTCTGGTAAAAGGAAGGTCATAAATCTTATCTATCTCCTTTTCATCAAGAAAAGGAAATGCCGGATTCATAACTAAATAACGATCATCTATTTTCTGTATTAGCCTATTTGCATTTACTCTATTCGACTCAACTTCAATTGCTTTAAAGTTACGAGCAAAAGTAACTTTATCATTTAAACAATCCTGGTGAGAAGCTAGGTGTTCAGTTTCCCAATTCTTATTTATTGGTATATCATCCTTACTATTCACGAAGAAACCAGTTTGAGGTATTGTATTTAATCTATCAAATGGCACTCCTTTCTGAAGTAGTTTAACTATCTGTGTAATGGTTTTTTCACCCATTCCATAGACCAGTAAATCTGCTTGCGACATCCATAACATGCTTTTCTTAAGCTCATTACTCCAGTAATCATAATGTGTAAATCTACGCATTGATGCCTCAACACCTCCAATTATAACAGGAACATCAGGAAATATCTTCTTTAAGATCTTGGTGTAAATAACAGTAGGATAATCGGGTCTAAAACCTGATTTATTGGCAGGAGTATATGCATCATTAGACCTTAGTCGACGATTTGCAGTGTAATGATTTACCATGGAATCCATAACACCTGCTGAAACTCCAAAGAATAATCGTGGTTTACCAAGTTTTTTGAAATCTCTAAGATCATCTTGCCAATTGGGTTGGGGAACAATAGCAACCTTAAGACCTAAATTTTCCAATACCCTTCCTATTACTGGCACGCCGAAAGAAGGGTGATCAATATAAGCATCTCCGGAGAAAAGGATTACATCCAATTCTTCCCAACCTCTTTCTTTAACTTCTTTAGCAGTAGTTGGTAACCAGCTACTTTTTGGTAGTCTATCCATATTAGTTTATCTAGTCGTTATTTAGCAATGCTTAAAAGAAATCAATTAAAAATTATACTCTCCTTCAAAAACCATAATAGCTGGTCCTTGCAGCCAAATATTTGTAAAGTTATCTTTAAGTTCAGTTCTATGATGATCAAATCTTACGTTGAAATCTCCACCTGTAGTATGAACCACCACATCTGATTTTCCTGATTCAAGAAAAGAGGCAATAGCTGAAGCAGTTACACCTGTGCCACAGGAAAGAGTTTCCTGTTCTACACCACGCTCATATGTCCTAACAAAGATTCTATCCTCCCCTCTTTCAACAAAATTCACATTGGTTCCTTCAGGTGCAAACTTTTCACTGTAACGCGTTTTACTTCCTTCGGTATCAACATTAATCTCAGCAACTTTATCTACAAACTCAACATAATGAGGAGAACCTGTATCAAGAAAATAGTAACCTTCATTCTTATCAATATTATTCACATCCATAAGCTCCAAGTTCACACCCCACTCACTATTATTTGTATTTATGGATGTAATTTTCGCCTTGTGAAGGCCATCAAAGGCTAAGAACTCCATTTCCTTTCCAACAATACCCAGATGGAATGCCAGAGCAGCAATACATCTTCCACCATTTCCGCACATGCTACTAATGTTGCCATCCGAATTGTAATATTTCATTTCGAAGTCTGATACTTTCGAGTTATTGATAAACATTAATCCATCAGCACCCACGCCAAACCTTCTGTTGCACATGGTTTGAATTTGGTCATTACTAAGTTCCACTTTACCATTCCTATTGTCAAGAACAATAAAATCGTTTCCGTTTCCATGAAATTTATAGAAATGCATTCTGTAATTTTTATTTAACAATTATTAACCTTGTGGAAAAAATTTACATAATAATTTAGCGTTATAAATCATAAAATCGTAAGACAAATGAACACTACATCAACAACTAAAGGTATTATTAGCGGTATAGCAGGAGCATTATTTGTACTACTTACAATTTTCGCTTACAACCAGTACAAAGATAATACTTCAGAGCAATCAGTAACTTCCAATAAAGAACAAGCTGTTAATGAGCTTGTGCCACCCATTAATAGTGTTAACTATGTTCCTCAACAGGCTGTGGATCTAACATATGCTGCACAGAAATCATTGGACGCTGTGGTTCATATAAAAACTAAGATAATCTCTCGTACTAATTCATATGATGATTTTTTCGGCCCCTTCAAAGAGTATTTCCATCAAAACCCACAAAGAAATAATAGCTATGTAGCATTTGGTTCAGGAGTTATTATATCCTCAGATGGATATATTGTAACAAATAACCATGTAATTGATGGAGCAGATGAAATATCAATAACTTTTAATGATGAGATAGAAACAAAGGCCGAGATTGTAGGCGTTGACCCAAGTACTGACCTAGCATTGGTAAAGGTAGAAATGAAAGACCTTCCATTCATATCATTTGGAAATTCTGATGATGTGAAGGTTGGAGAATGGGTATTGGCAGTGGGTAATCCGTTTAACCTAAACTCTACTGTAACAGCTGGAATTGTAAGTGCAAAAGCAAGAAACATAAACATACTAGGTGGTCAGTCATCCATTGAATCATTTTTACAAACTGATGCAGTTGTGAATAGAGGAAATAGTGGTGGTGCACTTGTGAATACTGATGGAGATCTGGTGGGAATAAATGCAGCAATAGCTTCCCATACAGGTGTATATGAAGGTTACTCTTTTGCCATTCCGGTGAATATAGTTCGGAAGGTCGTAAACGATATTATGGAATATGGTGAAGTACAACGTGGTTATCTAGGAGTTCAAATACAAGATATTAATGCCGATTTTGCAGAAGCAAATGACTTAAGTAATAGCGAAGGAATATATGTTGCTGGGGTTGTTAATGGAAGTGGGGCTGAAGATGCTGGTATAGAAGTTGGAGATATAATACTCTCCATAAATGATAGGAAAACCAATAGCTTATCATCGTTACTTGGACTCATCGCACAATATAATCCAGGTACTGTAGTAGATGTAAAACTAAAACGCGGCAGTAAGACCAAGCAATTTGATGTAACATTAAAAAACAAAAACGGAACTCTGGTTGCCATAAAATCAGGAGATTCATTTTACAACGACCTACTTGGCGCTGACCTACAACAACTTACCAAAGATGAATTAGTTGAATTAAACATTTCCAACGGGCTCAAAGTTAACAACATAGGAAATGGAATATTAAACAAAGGTGGAATTAACAAAGGGTTTATTATTACTGAGATTAATGGTACTAGTGTTAACAATGAGAACCACCTTGAGTCTGCATTAAATAAATCACAAAGAAATATCATTAGGTTAAAGGGTATTTATCCCAATGGAGCCAGAGTTTCTTATGAATTTATGTTCTGATTATTTGTTAGTTAGAATTTTTTTCTTAACTTGCATGGCTATTTTTTTTCGATCCAGAATAATTTCGCTCCTACAATAATGAGACAACTTAAGATAACTAAATCTATTACTAACCGTAACACTGCCTCCCTGGACAAGTATTTACAGGATATTGGCAAAGAAGAATTAATTACTGCGGAAAAAGAGGTTGAGCTTGCAAGGAGAATAAGAAATGGTGATAAAATTGCTCTTGAAAAATTAACTAAAGCTAACCTAAGGTTCGTAGTTTCAGTTTCTAAGCAATATCAAAATCAAGGGCTTAGCCTTCCTGACATGATTAACGAAGGTAACTTAGGTTTGATTAAAGCAGCTCAGCGATTTGATGAAACTAGAGGATTTAAATTTATTTCCTATGCTGTATGGTGGATAAGACAATCCATACTACAAGCAATTGCAGAGCAATCGCGTATCGTTCGTCTTCCTCTTAATCAGGTTGGCTCAATTAACAAAATCAAAAAGGCTACGTCTCAACTCGAACAAAGATTTGAAAGGCCTCCATCTGAATCCGAAATCGCTAATGAACTTGAAGTTTCGAACCATAAAATAAATTCCACGCTTAAGATTGCAACCAAGTATGTATCAATGGATGCACCGATGGGAAATGATGAAGATACTAAATTTCTGGATTTTTTCGTGCCAAAAGACATTGAAGATACAGATGAGTCGCTAATGAAAGAATCATTAGGTAATGAAATTCAAAGATCACTTTCATCATTAAGTACTAAGGAGAGAGATATTATCAATATGTATTATGGTATTGGTCGTAATTATAGTCTAACTCTTGAGGAAATTGGAGCTAAATTTGATTTAACCCGAGAGCGAGTTCGTCAGATAAAAGAAAAGGCCATAAGACGCCTTCGTCATACCGCTCGTAGTAGATTATTAAAGGCATATTTAGGAGGATAATCGCAAACGTTTGCATAATTTCAAAAATCTCGTTAAAAGAAGGTGTTTTTTCATTGGAAATCACCTTCTTTTTTTATTTTTGCAAGTACAGCTTGAATATACATTTTCCATATTTTTTTAACTAATCAATGAATAATGACAAAAGTAAAAAACATGAATGGTAGTTACGAGGACTCATTGAATGATTGGGCAAAGCAGGAAATGATTGCCAATGAATTCATTACAGTACTATCAAAGTTGTTTTACAACAAATCCATCGAGTTAGTCCTATTTAGAAGTCAATTGATTGACAGATCTGCAAGCCTTATCTTATACAGGCATTCCTATGCAGAAAATATTATCAACAAACAGCTTAATATTAAAGATTCATTAAAACTTGCCAAGGCAATACTTCATTCTAATATAAAACCATCCAAAATTGATATTGGAAAACTGAATGGTGAATGGATTGAGGCAAGAGAAGATTATGTTGATGCCGAAGATTTTGTTAAATTAAAACTTAAAGACTTTATTGGCTTTGAGAAGAAAGCTAAGCAGCCAGTGGATGTTGTTCTTTATGGCTTTGGTCGTATTGGTAGATTACTAGCTCGTGAACTTATTATCCAAGGTAATGGTCATCAGCTAAGGGTTAGAGCAATTGTTACAAGAGGGAATGATGATGAGCAAATTGGAAAAAGAGCATCTTTACTTCGCCACGATTCGGTTCATGGGCCATTTAGGGGAGTTGCAATAGAGAATTATGACGATAAAACCATTTATATAAACGGCCACAAAGTCCTAATGCTTGCTGCTAATAATCCTGAAGATATTGATTATACTGAATATGGTATTGAAAAAGCGATATTAATCGACAACACTGGTATTTTCCGTGATCGTGAAGGTTTAAGCCGACATCTTAAAGCAAAAGGAATTGCCAAGGTATTATTAACTGCTCCTGGCAAAGGAGATATTCCAAATATTGTGTTTGGAGTTAATGATAAAAGTGTAGACTATAAAAAGGAAAATATACTTTCTGCTGCATCTTGTACCACAAATGCC
>CALCGQ010000151.1 GCA_937901015.1 uncultured Bacteroidota bacterium
ATAGGTTATTACCAGACCATCATCCTTAGAAAAACCAAAATTTCCAGAATCAGTTTGCCCTGAAATTATAAGTTTTGATGCTTGAACAATTTCAATCTTAGATTGAACAGTTCTTGTCTTAAGCCATGAAATGTTTGCTTCACCACCCTGATCAATGGTCTCTAAATGTTGCGAGTTAAGGTCTTTATAACGGTTTACACCTTCATTCTTAACATTTCCATCAAGTTTGCTGCAAATACTCAGTTGACCAGAGTAATTAAGAGGAGTTATGCTGTATTTTATGGCAGCCTGATGAGGGTTAGCCATACTAATTACTCTACTGGAATCAATTTTAGTTTTCCTTTTTTCAGAGTCAGTGGTAACAAAGGACCGGGTGAGTAAGCCTGTTCTAAAATCAAGTGACCTTGAAATAATATCGATTTGGTTCTCACTCGGGTTAAACCATGGTTCATCGTCAATTTTAAAACTAATTGATAACCAATTTGGGACAACCACAAAATCTTCATTTTCAATATCTTTTCCGGATATCTCCGTTGTAAGTCGATTGTATAATCCTGCAATGTAGGTGCCAGGATAATTTGATGGGCCTGCCGTGCTTTCTTCCATTGCACCACGAGTTCCCATATAACCATTACCAACAGTTAACAATGCTTCTCTTGATTTCTCTTTTTCAGGTACATAGTCGTTATATAACAGTTTCCAATTGTCATCATCAATACCTTCAGTAAACCATCTGTTGATTTCTTCCATTGTAATATCTTCCAAATCATCAACAACGATATCAGCTCCAGCGGCTAAAAGGTCTTGAGTATTATCTTCACGAGCAAGACCAAGTACTAAACCAAAGTTGCCATTTTTACCAGCCTGTACACCACTTACAGCATCTTCTACAACTATTGTAAAGTTAGGATCTACTCCAAGATTTTTAGCAGCTGTCAAGAAAATGTCAGGAGCAGGTTTGCCATTTAAGCCAATTTCAGCACTAACAACACCATCAACTCTGGTTTCAATGAAATGCATTAATCCAGCTGCATTAAGAACAGATTCTGCATTTTTACTTGAAGAAGCAACACCAATTCGTATATTATTCTTTTTTAAGATTTCAAGAAGTCTTACAGTAGCCGGATAAACTTCAACACCTTCTTTGATTAGCACATCATTGAAAGCTTCATTTTTCCTATTACCTAATCCACAAACTGTTTCCAGTTCCGGAGTGTCATCAGTAGAACCAAATGGAAGTGATATATTTCTTGATTGAAGAAAGGATTTTACACCTTCATATCTTGGTTTTCCATCAACGAAAGTTAAATAATCGCCAGAAGTAAACTCAACAAAGTCACAGCCTTCATTATTACTTCTTTGAAGTAGATATTCGTCGAACATTTTTTTCCATGCTCTACTATGAGTTGTAGCAGTTTTTGTAATTACACCATCGAGGTCGAATACTACTGCTTCAAAAGCATTTTTTGCCATTATGTTAAAGATGTTTAGAGTTTGTCGTTTATAACCAGTGTGCTAGCTGCACCAATAATCATTAATACACCGGCCATGTATATTGATAGGATAGGGTCGCCACCAAAAAAATATTTTAGTATCAATCCACCAAAAATACCGTTTACAATTTGAGGAATTGTAATTGACATATTGAATAGCCCCATGAACATTCCCATTTTCTTAGGTGGAATTGAATTTGCAAGCATAGCATATGGCATTGCAAGTATGCTTCCCCATGCTATTCCAATTCCTATCATTGGTATAATAAGAAGCTCATGGCTTGGGATTATCCCAAATGAAAGGAATGATAAGCCACCAAGAGTAAGTGCTATGATATGTGTAAATTTACGTCCAATTTTAGCGGCAATTTTTGGAAGAGATAAAGCTATGATTGCCGATATACCATTGTATACACCAAAAAGGATTCCTACCCAATTTGCTGCTTCTTTGAATTCAGGGGAGTTAGG
>CALCGQ010000152.1 GCA_937901015.1 uncultured Bacteroidota bacterium
AAACCTCTATTTACTACCAAGTATATCAACCTTAACGCCACCAATTATCCATAATCCAGGCTGCTGAATATTTCCAATATCATAATAGCTACGATTTAGCAAATTCGAACCTGAGATACTAAATTCAATTCTTCGAACTTGATAAATTAACTTAAGATTCAGCAGTGCAACAGTGGAGTAGGAGGTTTCGAGTCCTGTGCTATAATCTATATAAGAACCATTTCTATCTTGAATGGTGGCTGTCCAGGATGCGCTGAAGTTTCGTACAATATCATGACTTATGAAAAAATTAAAATTGTGTCTTAGGAAATCAAGGGCATACAATGAAATTAATTCATTATTGTTCTTTTCAGAAGTTAACCATGTATACTTTACCCCGGCATAGTTCAATATTCCTTTTGCAAATTGCTTATTTGCTGAAACAGAAATTCCATATGTATTCAAACTAGCCAAGTTGGCACTTTGCCACTTTTCTTCAGGTGAGTATTTAATCCAGTCTATTACATTTTTACCCTGTCGGTAGAATCCAGAAAGAGAGGCATTAAAATCATTTTCAAAATATTTAACCCCAACTTCCGTACTTAATGATTCTTCAGGAACCAGATCGGGATTACTAATGTTTGTAGGTCCCTGATAGTATAAATCTGTAAAAGTAGGCAATCGGATTGCCTGATTTGCGCTGGCAAATACCTTAATGTTTTCAGTAATGAAGTATCCTAAATCAATTCCAGGTGAGAAATGGGTTCCGTAATCATTGCTATGAAACATGGATATACCGGCTGAAACTGAGAAATTATCTCTAGAATAATGTTGATTAAAAGAAATATTGGTATTCGTCCTTTGTTTGGACTTATTATAGTAACCATCAGAGTTTGCTATGAAGATTGTGTCCTCCATAGATTCGCCTAGAACATTACTAACTATGGATTCAGATTTTAATCCAATACCAATCGATGTGCTTCCCAATAATGAATTGAAATTTATCACACCATCGGCTCCAATTATATCCGTTCGATGATAGTTATGCCCTTGGTAGGGATACAAACCTCCTGGAGTAGGATATCCGGCAGTATCACCTTCCATTATATAAAGTTCACCTTGTTTTTGATACCAGTTATTATCCTCCCTAAACAGCTCAAATCTGTCAAGGTTTCTACGCCAATATGCATTAGCTTTAAACTTAATATCTGAACCTGATTCCCATGTAGCGTTTGTGCTATAAGTGCGGATATGTTCGTATTGATTAGGGTATTTTGGTGTATAGAAACCATTTGCGCCAAAACCCTTGTCCAGTATTCCCAGATTAACTGATAATACACCAACTTTTGTATTGTAATATGATGAATGGTTGAGGTTAACTATAGTAAAGTCAGTGTTTCTTATATAACCATCAGACCTTCTTAAACTACCGGAAGTTCTATTATTCACCTTGCCAAGTTTATAGTCTGTGATAATTCTACCACCAAAATATCCATATTGTCCACCCTGAAGTGAAACAGAAATGGCTTTGTTTTTTGGTTTACTACTGATGATATTAATACCACCAGAATATGAGTTAGCTCCAAACCATCTTGTTCCAGGTCCTTCAAATATTTCAATTTTTTCAACATCATCCAAATCAATTGCTTGATTGAGATTATGATGACCTGTTTGTGGATCATTTAGAGAAATACCGTTTATCATAATAAGTCCCTGATCAAAAGTTCCACCTCTCAAGTTTATGTCACTTTGGACACCCATGGCACCTCTTGACCGTATGTCTACTCCTCCATAAATCTTTAGTAATTCATCAAGAGATACAGCTGGAGACTCATCAATTTGATCTTTTGTAATTATATGAACTGTTCTGGATATTTGTTTAAACTCAACTGGGTTTGCTGATGATATAATTTCAAGTTCATCTAATCCAATTGTATCATTTTCGATTTGAGCGTAACTAGCTGCATACAAAATAGATAATACAATAATTATAATGGCCTGTTTCATAATTTTTGTTTATTGAATCAAGGCGGCAAATGTAGAAAATCAAGGATTCTTTTTGCTTTTTTTAACAAATAATTATGTAAAAAGATTTATGGACTATTTTGGTTCTCGATACCTTGTTGACTTTTCTTTTCTCCTCCATTTTGATTGGTATAAAACAGTCCTAATGGAAGAGTCTTATTTTCTATCGATAAAATGGACCATTATCCTAGTTTGGAAAGAAAATTCCCAAATATGGATAATTAGCATCATTTATTTATCATAAGAAAACCGGTATTTATTATTATATTGCTGTATATTAGTGATTTATGATTTTTAAATTATCTTTGGCATCAACTTTGACTATGAACAGAGTTGATAAAAGTACCACTATGAAAAAACTATTTCTATTATTATTTAGCATAACTATTATTTTTAGTGCATGTAAACGTGACACGAACAATCCAAATCCCCAAACTCCTGGAACAATTGAGGATTTAAATATAAATTCTGATTTTAATTGGAAAACAACACAGGATTTCCAGCTAACTATTACGGGAAAATCAAGTAATATTGTGGAGGTTATATCCAGTGATGGCTCACCTTACCTAAAATCATTTATAGTTGCTAATGTTCCTTCTTCCTTAAAACTTACAGTTCCAGCTTATGAGGACTCAGTTTATCTGGTTTATCAAGGAAATAGAGCAGGACTTGCTCTTACAAGCGAGAATCTTAGTTACACTTTTAATTAATCCTAAGTTACTATCTACTAAACTTGAATTGTTATGAAATCATATATAAAAATTACTAAAAATTATCAAGTTAATCTGAATAGAAACTTACTTCTAGGATTGACTTTCATATTTATCTTTCAATCAATTGAAATAAAGGCACAAGAATTCTTAAAAGTTTATACAAGTGCACCCGAAGTGATGGTGTCTGATGTTACTACTGGTGGTACTTTATTTACAGAAGATTTTAATAGCTTCTCAATACCTAACTCTGCTTGGGCACCAACACCAAACGGATATTACTCCGCGGATATAGGTACCTATACTCAAACTGCAGGGAATTCGAGCATTATAGCAGATAATGTTTACGGTGCAGGAACCGGAGATTATATGGCCATTCAAGTAGGAGGAAAAGTAAACTTAGTTTTTGATGATCCTGTAAGCTATTTTGGTTTTGCATGGGCTGCGGGAGATGGACAGAATAATATTAAACTATATAGAGAAGGACAATTAATAGGGTCATTCAATACCCAGTTTATAATAAATAAGTTACCAAACAATCCGACAAGTAAAGTTTTTGCTGTTGATAATCAAACGGAATATTTTACACAAGATTTTTATGGTAAACCTTTAGTCGGTGGTAATAATAATCAACCATATGCATTTCTACATTTTTATACTTCAGAAGGTATGGAGTTCGATAGAATTGAATTTATTATGGATCAAGGAGGTGCCTTCGAGAATGATAATCATACACTAGTAGTTGGTACACCAGAAGTTACAACAACATGGGTTGAGTTAATTGAAATCTTAACTCCGACTGCAAATGATGATAGTGGTACTGGACTTCCAGGAAATCCAATTGAAATTGATGTCTTAGATAACGATACACCAGGAGATTCTCCAATAGACCCAACAACAGTTCAAATTGCAGGAACAAATAACCAAGGTTCATCACTAGTAGTTTCGGGTGAAGGAACATGGTCGGTTAATGGCACAACTGGTGCTATAACCTTTACTCCTGAATCAGGATTTATTGGTAGCCCAACTCCCATTGAGTATTTTGTTTTGGACGACGATAATTATGCATCAAATTTAGCAACAGTGACAGTTACATACCCTGTTGGTCCAACTGCTTTGGCTGATGCTGCAATAACTGCTATTAATACTCCTGTGGATATTAGCATACTATTAAACGACATTGTGGGATCAACAGCTCTTGATGCAGCCTCAGTAAACTTTATTGTAGGAACTGAACCTGATCCAGGGACCGAAGGATTATTTACTGTTGATGGATCAGGGATAGTTACATTTACTCCGGTAAATAACTTTGCTGGGCAGGTAACCATAAACTATGAAGTGTGCGATCAAACACCTTTATGTAGTATTACCACAATAACAGTTAATGTTGTTTCAGGTACTACTAACCTTTATCCTGCTACAGGTTTTGGAACTCTTGCTTATGAGGATTTATGGCCGGGAAAAGGTGATTATGATTTTAATGACTTGGTAATCGATTACCAATTTGAAATCACTACAACAACCAGCAACTATGTTGAGAGTATGGTAGGAACCTTTGTTATCAAAGCTGTGGGTGCAACATTGGAAAATGGATTTGGTTTTCAGCTTGCTTCTGGAATTACACCTTCTGACTTAACTGTATCAGGATATTCTTTAAAAGAAAATATTATAACACTTGAAAGTAATGGCACAGAATCAGGGCAAACAATCCCTACAATTATTGTATTCGATAATGCATTTCAGGAAATGACTCATCCGGGTACAGGAATTGGTATTAATACAACGGAAGGTGCACCATATGTTACTCCGATAACTTTAACAATCAACATTGTTTTTGAACCAGATACATATACATATAATGATCTTGATATTAGCAGTTTTAACCCCTTTATATTTGTTAATTTAGATCGTACAGTAGAAGTTCATTTACCTAATTACGCTCCAACAGCATTGGCCGACCAAGCATTATTTGGTACAGCAAATGATAATTCAGATCCGGGTTCAAATAGATATTATAAAACTGAGAATAATCTACCATGGGCGATTAATATCTATGAATCATTTGATTATCCAAAAGAAAAACAACAGATTGTTTGGGCTTACCTTAAATTTGCTGAATGGGCAGAAAATAATGGTGCAACTTTCCAAGACTGGTATAAGGACTTAACAGGATATCGTAATAGTAGTTTGATATATACCATACCATAATATTTGTTTCAAAAGTAGTATAGATTACTCAAAATCCTGATTTAGGAATGTGACAATTCCCAAATCGGGATTGTTTTCTGATATTGGCACGAACCTTTCTTCTCAATCATCTATCTGAATGATTGTAATTACTTGGTAATCAGCAGTTGTAGTTTTTTTATTATATTTGGTATACTTTTTGAAATAAGCAATTACCGCAAATTGAAACTAAATATAATATTACCACTATGAAAAAATCATTGATTGTATTATTCAGTATTGTACTAATAGTTAGTGCATGTAATCGAAATACCAATGACAACCCTAAACCTAATACTACTCCAGAAATGGATGATTTAAAGGTTACTGATGGATTTGATTGGAAGACTACCAAAGATTACGAGTTAACATTAACAGGTAAAGAGAATAGTCTTATTGAAGTAAGTTCAATGGATAATATTCCTTATCAGAAGGCATTCTTGGCAGCAAATGTTCCCTACAAAATGAAGCTAACTGTTGCATCTTATGAGAAAGAAGTTATACTTAAGTACATGGGGCAAGAAATAACTTTAGGCCTTGACCGAGAAACCTTAAGCTATAAGTTTGAATAGTAATGTTAACTTTAAAAGATACTGATATGAAATCGATAGAAAAATGTATATATAAGAAAATAACTTCAATTACATTTCTAGTAGTTGGTATGTTATTTATAAGTAGTCAACTAGTTGCATCTACTAATGAAACATTTGCACAAGGTGCATATATAATAAATATGAGCGATGCAAGCCCTAATTATGATAATGGATTAAAACCATACGGCTTAATTTACCAACTACTCGTTAATCATAATGTTCCAGTAAAATGGGCTATTAATCAAACAAAGGGGAAGGATGGTATTGATTTTTCAATTGGAACAGATAATTACCGCGGGGGATCATTTATTATTCCTGCTGAGTATGTTAATTCTAGCGTTGTTACACTTTTAGGTAATTGGGATGATGATGTGGATGTGGATGGGCCAATTAACACAAGTTTTATAGCACCAATTTATACTACAATTAATAGTTGGCCAGAAGTATTAGTTAATAATAAAAAAGAGGACATTGTTAGAGCATATTTTCAGAGTGCTGATATACCTACAAGTTTTTATGATATCGGCCCTCCGGGAGACCTTGATGAATGTCATGATTTATTCTTAATGCCACATGCAGATCCTCAGTCTGAATGGAGTGCAAACGATAAAGCTAAATTATTAGACTTTATGGATAATAAAAATGGGTTTTTCTGGGGTGCATGTGAAACCGTTGGTAATATTGAAGGGGAATTAACAGCAGATTTCCATTTCTTAAGTGAAAATGGACTGTTAACTACAAGTCAACATGGTGATGGAACTCCTAACAACTATTTAATCAATAGTGCATACGACGGTGATCCAATTATGCAGTTTATGGGAAATTTTGGGAATGTTACTGCCAATGGTTCTGAAGAAATATACATGCCAGCGAAGGGCAATAATTGGAGGAGTAATTCCAAATTAGCAATTTACCAACCTAATCATCCGGATGCTGATAACAACAAAGCAGCTGTTTTAATTTATGGCCCAACTAAGGGAGATTTTAGTAAAGGTATGGTATTATACGAAGCTGGTCATAAAATTAACAGTCAGGGAAGTACAGCTCAAAAGGTGGCAGCTCAAAGAGCATTTTTTAATTTTATCCTATTAGCTGGTGTTGAACAAGAAATGAATGTAACTTCAGTTATACCAACGTCAATTGCTTCAGGAGCAACTGTTAACTTAAGTGTTACACCTATTTCAGGTCAATCACCATTTATTTACAATTGGACAAGTTCTTGTTCAGGAGGAACATTTACTTCCACGAACACCGCAACAACAACTTATTCAGCTCCCACAGTATCAAGTGCTACAACATGTGTTATCACGGTATTGGTAACTGATGATTGTGGTAGATTTATCATTGAATCAAAAACTGTAACCGTTGCTCCTGCAAATGGTCCAGTTGCAATGGATGATAATGCAAACACTAAAATAAACACACCGGTTGATATTGATATATTAACAAATGATACTCCAGGGAGTGCTGCATTAGATCCAACATCTGTTACTTTTGTAGGTGGAACAATTCCAGACCCTACTACAGAAGGAGTTTTTACAGTAAACTCAACTACTGGTCTTGTTACATTTACACCAGCAAATAATTATACAGGAACAGTTACTGTTGATTACAATGTTTGTGATTTAAATAACTTATGTGATGTTGCAACAATAACTGTAGTTGTTTCACCTTTCATAGGACCTACTGCAGTAGATGATACTAGAAGTACAGAAAAAAATACTCCAATAGATATTATTGCATTATCCAATGATCAAATAGGAGATTCCCCTCTTGACCCTACATCAGTAAGCTTTATTTCTGGTACAGAACCAGATGCAGCTAATGAAGGTGTATTTACTAAAAATGGAACAACAGGCTTAGTAACATTTACACCTGTAACTGATTTTCTTGGAACGGTTACCATAAATTATGAAGTTTGTGATGATAATAGTTTATGCAGCATTGCTACCATTACTGTTAGTGTTATTGATGGTACTACAAACTACTATCCTGCAGGGGGGCTTGGAACATTAGCATATGAAGACCTATGGCCAGGCAAAGGTGATTACGACTTTAATGATATGGTAATTGATTATCAATTTGAAATTGTATCAAATATTAACAATTTCGTAGAAAATGTTACTGCGTCATTTACAATTAAAGCAACTGGAGCATCATACCAAAATGGTTTTGGATTCCAGTTTTCATCAGCAGTAACAGCATCCGATCTTACTGTTACAGGTTCTTCACTAAAGGAAAATATTATTACATTAGATGGTAATGGTACTGAATCAGGACAATCGCTGGCCACAATTATTGTTTTTGATAATGTTTATCAGGAAATGGCACACCCGGGAGGAGCTATTGGTATTAATACTGAAGAAAGTGCACCTTATGTAACCCCAGTAACAATTGTTGTAAATATTGTATTCGCATCTGATACCTATACTTATAATGACTTGGATATTAGTAATTTTAATCCTTTTATTTTCGTAAACCTTGATAGGACTGTGGAAGTTCATCTACCGGATTATCCTCCAACAGACCTTGCTAATACGAGTTTATTTGGAACAGAGAACGATGATTCTAATCCATCTACAGGAAAGTATTACAAAACAGAAAACAATCTTCCATGGGCAATCCATATTTACGAGTCATTTGATTACCCAATTGAAAAACAACAAGTAGTTTGGGCTTACCTAAAGTTTGCTGAATGGGCAGAAAATAATGGTACAACATTCCAGGATTGGTACAAGGACTTGCAAGGATATCGTAATAGTAGTTTGATATATACTGTACCATCTAACTAACATTCTTCATTGTTTGTGTATCATTCAATGAATACAGTATCTGAACGAATTAGAATTTAGCGAGAGTCTCCAGTTGTCCCTGATTATTCAGGAATACTGGAGACTTTCTGATTTTGGGCTAACAATCATCAAATTCTTACGTTAATCAACAATTGATAAACTACCTAATTATTCCTAGATATATTAACTTTTTAGAGTTAATAAACAGCTTAGTGTAGCTATATAAATAGATAGTTATATAAGTACTTTAGCATACAAACTATATTAGAATATTATTCGTTCTATACATAATATTCTACTCAATTTTTATAAAGATATTGCTATGCAAAGACTCAAAACAATAATTATCATATCATTGGCTTTAACTCTTATGTTTTCGTTTAATTCCTGTAAAAAAGATGACGATACACCATCCAATGCAAATAGCTATGTGCTTAAAAAGCACCTTATTGAAAGTGAACTTCCTTGTTTTGTAAATATAATGTTTGAAGTTACTGATCTAACTGGTAAAGGAGTCCCGAATTTGGTTACAAGCGATTTTGAAGTTCAGGAAGATGGCAAAGCAGTATCACCAACAGAATCAGCTATGACTGTCAAAAATAAGGATGGAATTGCATATAACATGAAAACTATTTTGATGCTTGATAATAGTGCAAGTGTTGGTAGTAATCTTGATGAAATCAAAAATGCAGCAAAAAACTTAGTTGGAAAAATGGTTAGCCAACAGGAGATTGCCTTGTATGTATTTTCAGAAGAGGCAATTATGGTGCATGATTTCACCAATGACATTGGCAGTCTTACAACTGCTATAAATTCAATTTCATTGGGATTTGCTACAACAAATCTATATGGCAGTATTGAAACAGGAGTTGCACGGTGGGAAGATTTTTATTCAACTCTTGCCATTGAGCAGGGCTTTATGATAGTTATTACCGACGGAAGTGATACTCAGGGGTCAAGTACTTTGCAAGATGCTTTGGATGCCATTGGTGATAAAAAAGTTTATACAGTTGGTCTTGGAAGCGAACAGGATGTTAGTGCATTAAAACAACTCGGGACTGCTGGCTATTACTCTTTGGAAAACTATTCACAGCTTTCAGAGCAATTTAATGAAATCCAAAATGAGATTATATCCTACGCAAATAGCTTTTACTATTTGTATTATATGAGTCCTAAAAGAGGCAATAATGACCACTCACTTAAGTTAATGGTTAAGGAAAATGCCAACTCATCTCAAAGTGCTTATATTATTGATGAATTCAATAGTGATGGGTTCTATTCAGTTCAGCAGGGAGTAGTTATAAACGGAGGAATAGAGAGTATAAATCTTTATCAGGATGCAAATAATTATTTAACAGCGTTAACATATCTACCAATAAATAATCCTAGCTATTCATGGCAATCATCCGACAATGATATTGTTTCCATTACTCCCGATGCAAATGACAATAGCAAAGCTACAATTGCAGCAACTGGCAATACAGGCCAAACTGCCACAATTACTGCCGTAGATCTTTCAAATTCACTGAATACAACAATTGAGGTTACCATTGTGGAAAGTCCATTTGGGGAATTTACTGATGACCGTGATGGTAAATCATATCTATCTATTCAGATTGGAAATCAAATATGGATGGC
>CALCGQ010000153.1 GCA_937901015.1 uncultured Bacteroidota bacterium
AGAAACCAAATTATTACAATATTACTGATGGAAGAGAAAAAATTACACATGAGAAAGGCAATTGAGTTGGCCTTTGCAAATGTTAAAAATAACAAAGGGGGACCTTTTGGTGCCGTGATTGTAAAAGATGGTGAAATAATTGGTAAAGGAGGAAATCTTGTTACCGAAAGTAACGACCCTACTGCTCATGCTGAGATTGTAGCCATTCGAGAAGCAACAAAAAAACTTGGTACCTTTACACTAGAAGGTTGTGAAATCTATGCAAGCTGCGAACCATGCCCCATGTGTTTAGGAGCTATTTATTGGGCAAGACTCGATAAACTCTATTATGCAGCTACCAAAGAGGATGCTTCAAAATCTGATTTTGATGATTCATTTATCTATAAAGAAATATCTCTTCCTAAAGATCAACGATCAATACCTTCTTTACAACTTATGCGTGATGATGCTGTTAAAGTATTTGAAGCATGGAATGATAGTGGCAATAAAATACCTTACTAGGGAGATTGTTATTTGAGTCGTTTTACGATCTAATTCCTAATCATAATCATTACTTCTTCATATGCCTGTCGATTTCACGCTTATGATCTTTTTCTTTTAAAGTATTCCTTTTATCATAGAAATGTTTACCACGTGCAACTGCTATTTCCAGCTTTGCCAAGCCTTTATCATTGATAAATAACACAACAGGTACAATTGTCATACTCTTTTCTTTAACCTTAACGCTCAGCTTTTTAAGCTCTTTTGCATTAAGCAATAATTTCCTGTCACGCTTAGTGATATGATTATTGTAAGTGCCATAAGTATATTCTGAAATATGCATTCCTCTTACAAACAATTCCCCGCCGTCAAAATAGCAAAAGGAATCTGCTAAACTTGCTTTGCCTTCTCGTATGGATTTTATCTCTGTCCCAGTTAATACTATTCCGGCTACGAATTTTTCAACCAGAAAGTATTCCCAGGATATCCTTTTATTTTTTATTCTAATATTATTTTTCATTACTGAAATCTTGGGCGCAAAGGTATGAAACAATTGTTTTAGTCTTTCTTAAAAAGTTGTTAGTAACTAAACCTATTTTTAATACCGCCCAGATAAGTATGCGATATCATTTGCTTTATATTTGCACCCTGAGATGAAAACATTTTTTTTGATCAGAATCCAAATCACAAACATAGCTGCAATAGTAATTGCAGCAACTAGAGTTTTATTTGACGGTCCAATTTCCATTGACCGTCTTTTTTTTGCAGTTTCAATCCATAAACCATAATGTCATGAATGAATTAAAAGGAAGAAGTCTGGTTTCAATAACCGATTATACCAAAGAAGAAATAATCCATATCCTGGATATGGCTGAAGAATTTGAGAAGAATCAGCGCCAGAAAATACTTGATGGATATGTTATTTCATCTTTGTTTTTTGAGCCATCAACACGTACAAGACTAAGCTTTGAAAGTGCTGTTCAATACCTTGGTGGAAGTGTAATAGGATTCGCTAGTGCTGATACTACAAGTGTTCGTAAAGGAGAATCTTTGAAAGATACAATTCTCACAGTAAGTAATTACTCAGATCTTATTATTATGCGTAACCCAATTGATGGAAGCGCTAGATATGCAAGTGAAGTATCTCCAGTACCTATTATCAATGCAGGTGATGGTGCTAACCAACATCCAACACAGTGTTTACTTGATTTGTATTCAATTAGAAAAACACAAGGAAGTCTTGATAATATACACATCGCCATGATCGGTGATCTTAAATATGGTCGTACTGTTCATTCATTGGTTCAGGCCCTATCATTATTTGGTGCAACTTTCCACTTTGTTTCACCTGAGTCGTTGAAAATGCCAAGTTCTGTTAAAACATGGATTAAAAAAGCTGGACTTGAATATCATCAGTATACCGACATTATGGACATTATGCCAATTGCTGATATTCTTTATATGACACGTATCCAGGGGGAGAGATTCCCTGATCCACTGGAGTATGAAAAGGTTAAGAACTTATATATCTTGGAAAATAGCATGCTTGCACCATCAAAGGAAACAATGAGAGTGCTACACCCATTACCAAGAGTAAATGAGATTACCGAGGATGTGGATGATAACCCAAAGGCTTATTATTTCCAACAAGCCAAAAACGGTGTTTATGTACGTCAAGCATTGCTAGCCGCAATATTAGGTCTTAAATAATCAAACTATTATTTCAACTGCTAATAATCTATTATCATGGACAATAAAAGAAAAGAATTAAAAGTATCAGCAATTCGTAATGGTACAGTTATCGATCATATACCAGCATCAAAGTCATTTCAGGTAATGAATATCCTGAACCTTGGAAAATCAACTAACCAAATATATTTCGGAACCGGTCTTCATAGTGAAAAATTTGGAAAGAAAGGAATTATCAAAATCAGTGATAAATATTTTGCCGATGAAGAAATTAGTAAGATCGCTTTGGTGGCTCCCTCAGCAACTTTAATCGAGATTAAAGATTATGAAGTAACAAAGAAGGGGAAAGTACATTTTCCAGAAACTGTTGATAAGATTGTTAAATGCTTTAACCCCAAATGTGTAACAAATATCCAAGAGGTTCCAACTAAATTCACGGTTGTTACCGACCACAAAGGTGAGATAAAACTTGCCTGTCACTATTGTGAAAAAACTATGCTTAAGGAAAACATTGATTTCTTATAGAAAA
>CALCGQ010000154.1 GCA_937901015.1 uncultured Bacteroidota bacterium
CCAAATGCTGACAGGGGTAACGAAAGCCAATAGCTAATTAACCAAAGACTAAAGCCCAAAGCCCAAAGCCCAAAGACCAAAGACCAAAGACTAAAGACCAAAGACCAAAGACCAAAGACCATTATAACCCCTCCCTAATTCTCACAAAATAAAAATACATAACCGGAATAAAGAACAAACTAACAAATGTACCTGTAAGTAATCCTCCGATTATTGAGAGTGCTAATGGTAGTTGTAATTCTACACCTAGTCCGTGGAAAAAGAGAAATGGAACTAATGCTAGTATGGTTGTTAGACTTGTCATAATTATTGGATTAAATCTCCTTTTCCCTCCTTCCATAATGGCGCCAAGTAATGATCTACTTGATTGATATGCCTTATTAATTGTATCGATCTTTATTATGGAATCGTTGATAATAATTCCACTCATGACTATTATTCCCAGTGCAGACATTACGTTAAGTGATGAATTAAAAATGTACAAAAACAGCAACGCTCCTGTAATATCAAAGACTATCTCCAGCAGTATAATGATGGGAAGCAATAGCGATTCGAATTGAGCAGCAAGTATAAGGTACAGCAGGATCAAGGATATAATCAATACAAAAAGGAACTCGTTGAAAAGGACTCTTCGCTCCAGAATACTACCTACAATATCGACTCCTATACCACTTGTGGCCATTGGGGTGTTATTGATTTTGCTTTGTAAGATATCCGGAGACTTCATATTATCGATGGGAACTTCATAGAATTCCCCACTTTGGTCGCATACAATTGACTTAAGTCTATTAACCTTTCGAATGCGTACAAAATTCCGTAATGGATATGTTCTGCCATCAATATTACTAATGGTTGAATTCTGGATCTTGTTAAAGAGGTTATGTTGCTCTTCTGTTATGGAAATGCTGTATGAGTAATTACTTCGCTGCAATTTATCCACTTCAAGTATGCCAAAAAGTATCTTAAGCCTGGTAATAATATCATCCATGGAAATACCATACATCAGTAGTCTTTCCGGTTCAATCTCAAGTTCATATAGTTCATTCAAAGAAGTATGGTTTGCCTTGTTAATGAGCTTGCTATCCAATAGCAGACTGTCAATATATCTTATGAACTGATGATCGATAACATCATATGTGTTGTTTCTAAACCTAAGCGACAGACTTTCTTTATTTGGTTTGAATATTGTCTGAAATATATTTTTGGATGGTAGAATCTCAATCTTGGATCCCGGGTAGTTAGTAAGAGTATAATTAAGAATTCCAGATGATAATGAGTCCTTATTTCTTTTCTGTAGTAGTTCAATATGGATTGTAGCTTCATTGATACTTTGTCGAGAATCTTTCTGTAATTGGAATGATGACTTTCCAATATTGGCAGAATATATTGCATCTTCATCACTAACTGTAGAACTAAGAATAGCCACGACTCTATTCCGATTCTCAGCTAATGTAACAGGCTCACTCCAATTGATCTTTACGTTAAATTCATTTTGTTCAATGAATGGGAACTGCTCTTTCTCCACAAGGAAAAAAAGACTAACCCCTAAGGGTATTAATAGAAAGAATAATAATAGAAAGACCTTTCTATGATTTAGTACCGTTTCGAGGGCTCTTTCATAGATTATCAGCAGATGGGAGCTATGTGTAATATTGGTTGTGTTGTGGTCCATTAATAGCTTATACAGAACGGGAATTACCATAATGCTAATCAATAAGGAAACCACCAATGAGACGGATATGGTAATTGCCTGATCCCAGAACAATGCCCCCGATAACCCACTCAGTGAAATCAGCGGAATAAATACCGCACATGTTGTTAGCATAGAGCTGATTAATGGCCTTATGACTTCATTTGTACCCATTACAATGGCAGTTGATATATCGGATTGTATACCATGATGCTGTTTGATATTATCGATTATGATTATTGAATTATCAATCATTAATCCAACACTAAATATCAACCCTGATAATGAAATAATGTTGATGGAGATTCCTGCAATCTTAAGTCCAAGGAATGCTATTATGAGGGATATGGGAACGCTAACAGAAACAATGAGGGATAGTCTGAAATTTTTCATTATCAGAAACACAATAATGATGGCAAGGAATAATCCTATTGCCAGCGTGCTTTTCAGATTATCCATGGAAAAGGAAAGTAGCTGTGTTTGGTCTCGTTCTTTCTCAATTATTATATTTGGATTTGCAGACTGAATATCGCGAATAATAACGTCTATTCTCTCACCTATTTTCTCAATTCTGGCATCCATATGTTTGTAAACTGCCATGGATATGGCTCTAGATCCATTATAGATAAAGATCCCATCTCCTGGATGATTAGTAGTCTTAATTTCTGCTATCTCACCCAGACTAACCTGGTTATTGTTGATATTAATTTTGATATTCTTTATATGGGAAGTAGTTGTAATTATGGGCAGAACTTTGAGCCTGTATGTGTAATAGCCATCTCTAAAACTCAGATTGCCAATACTGAAATTATTCCTTTTTATTGCTGTTATAATGTCAGAATATCTAAGGTTTAAGAGTGCCAGCTTTTCATTGTTTGGGATAATCTCTATTTGTTTATGATCAAGACCACTGATATCAACCATCGATATATCACTGAGTTGCTCGAGCCTTCTTTTAATCACTGATGTTGAAAAATCACTCAACTCCTTAAACGATTTTCCTGCATCATAGTAATCCTTGGTAGGAGTTATGCTCAGGTAGAACACGGGAATGTCGGATGGTTTGACTTTGATAACCATTGGTCGTTCCATACCTCTGGGAAAAATACTCATTAGTTCATCGATCTTTTCATTGGTTTCAATGAATGCAAGCTTTGTGGATACAGAATATGAAAAGCTAAGTACTAATTCTGACATACCATCTGAGGTGCTACTCTCAATATTAACAACACCACCAACCTGCAAAAGCTGATTTCGTAATGGCTTAATTATGGTGTTTTCAAGATTACGGGCATCCATACCGGGATAGTTGATCCTAACAGTAATTTCGGGGATATCAAGATTAGGTAGAAGAGAAATCGGCAGAGTAGTATATGCATATATGCCAAGTACGATGGCTGCAAGCACAGTCATTAGCACTGCGATGGGTCGTTCTATTAAAAACCTTACCACCTTAGTTGCTGTTTAATTGAATTGGAGCATCATGAGTAAGGTATAGATTACCTGAGGTTATGATGGTATCTCCATCATTTAAGCCTTTACTTATTAGGTAGTGGGTGCTATTCTCAGACCTGGTTTCCACATAATTCCATTTGGCTAATCCTGCGTTGTATGTGAACACAACATATTTATTGGAACGAAGTACAAGAGAGCTTTTTGGTACGGATAGTACATTATCAATATGCGACTCAATAATTATCTTAATGTTCATGCCGTCAATAATCTGAATACGACTATTGGTATTATAATATGGATTTCTAACCACTGCCCATACTTTGATAAAACCGTTTTTGTCTACAATTGGATTAATTGACTGCACGGTGCCCTTAAGAATAATTGTATCAACTACAATGGGTATAACCTTAACAGTTTGGCCTGTGGTTATATTTGATAATTCTTGTTCAGTTATACTGAATTCAGCCAGAAATACTTGATTATTTATGACACGGCAAAGAACCTCATTGGGAGCTATTATATCAAATTCATTTTTATTCAAATCAGCTATAATACCCATGGTGGGTGAGTAAATGTAGGTACTCTTCAGATTATTAAGAGCTATCTCTAAGTTAATTAATGCCATTGTGTAGCCACTTTGTACTTTGAGATTTTGTAGTAGATTATTATCCACACTATTGGTGTCGCCAGATACGCCTCCAAAGCCAAGGAGCAATGAGTTTAACTCCAGTTCTGCACTTTTTAAAGTTTCTTTGGCTTTCGCAATTGACAATCTTTCACCATCATTGAAAACTTCCGCAAGGAGCTGACCTTGGGATACAGTCATTCCGTTTTTGC
>CALCGQ010000155.1 GCA_937901015.1 uncultured Bacteroidota bacterium
TTAACAATTCAAGAAGGATATGGGTTAACCGAAACATCCCCGGTTATTGCGGTTGCAGGTCCAAATTATCCTGATATCAGATTTGGAACGGTTGGCCCATTGATAGATAATATTGATGTAAAGATTGCCGAAGATGGGGAGATTCTTATGAAAGGTCCAAGTTTGATGCTTGGTTACTATAAAGATCCTGAAAAGACAAAAGAGGTAATTGATGAAGATGGTTATTTCCATACAGGCGACATTGGTGAAATTCAGGATAACAACATCCTTAAAATTACAGACCGTAAGAAAGAAATATTCAAACTGTCAACAGGAAAATATGTGGCTCCTCAGGTCGTTGAAAATATATTCAAAGAATCAGCTTTTATTGAACAAATATTGGTTGCAGGTACTGGAGAAAAATACGCTGCGGCAATTATATGCCCTGCATTTCACTTTGTACATGGCTGGTGTTTCAAGCATGGTGTTAAGTTTCAAGATAATAAAGATTTGATCAAAGATCCGATAGTAATAGCCAGATTTCAAAAGGAAATTGATAAAATTAACCCACGACTCGGTCAGCATCAGCAACTTAAGAAATTCGCTCTTGCATCCCAGGAATGGACTCCTGAAACAGGAGAACTTTCTCCAACATTGAAGGTTAAGCGTAAATACTTAAATCATAAGTATTCAAAAGAAATAGAAAAGCTGTTTTAGATAGTTTCTTACATTTTGAGATAGTATATGCATATTGATGGCTAAGTCAGGTATGCTTGTAATTATTTGATATTTTTTTGGTTAAAGTGGTTGTTTAATATAGTTTCATTCTAAACATATTAATTTATAATCTTGTAACTCAAAATAAAAGAATATCGTCATGATTAAGCAGATAATTTTTCTAATAGTTGTACTTATTACACTGGGGGTTTTTACTTTTTCTACTATAAAATATTTCAAGTATTTTAAGTTTACCAAGAAAAATCCAATAGGTGATTTTGGAAAGCGATTTTGGGTAACCATCAAAGTAGCTTTATTGCAATCAAAGATACTGCGTCAGCCTGTTATTGGATTAATGCATGCATTGGTATGGTGGGGATTTATTCTAATACTGATTGGAAGTATAGAAATGATTCTTGATGGAATTCTTGGAACTGAAAGGATATTAGTGTTTCTAGGTCCTGTTTATGATTTTATTATGGCATCAGGTGATATCAGTGCATTTGTAATAGCTCTGCTTATACTTGCTTTTCTATTCAGAAGGCTATTCATGCATATTAAAAGATTCTATGGTCCTGAGATGAAACCAGTTTCCAAAATGGATGCTAATCTCGCCCTATCAATCATCTTCATTCTAATGATAACCCTATTGGGAATGAATACATATTATTTGCTATGGAGTGAATCTACTGGTGAAGCAATTCATGGTAGCTACCCAATAAGTAGTTTAATAGCTGGTATGTTCAGCGGTATTCCTGCTGAGCAATTATGGATGGGGTATCAAATAAATTGGTGGGCTCATATAGTTTGGATATTTATTTTTGCCAATATCCTACCATATTCCAAGCATTTCCATGTTTTTATGTCCGTTCCCAATGTGTTCTTTAGCAAGTTAACACCAATTGGTTATGCCGATAATATGGAAGCCATTACAAAGGAAGTTAAATTGATGATGGATCCAGATGCAGCATTTGCTGATGTACCTGATGAAGAAGGCGATCCAGAAAGATTTGGAGTTAAAGATATTGAGGATGTTGACTGGATAAATTATTTTAATTCACTTGCTTGCACTGAATGCGGTAGATGTACATCCTCTTGTCCTGCGAATATTACCGGAAAACTGCTTTCTCCGCGTAAAATCATGATGGATACTCGTGCCAGAATGAAACAGAAAGGTCCTGGATTGGTTAAAGAAGGAGTTGGTTTTGACGATGGACAATCATTGGTTGGGACTTATATTACAGAAGAGGAATTATGGGCTTGTACCCAGTGTAATGCTTGTGTTGAAGAGTGTCCGGTTAATATAAATCAGGCTTCGTTAATTCTTGATATGCGTCGTTATCTTGTGATGGAAGAGTCTAAAGCTCCTGCTGGATTGAATACCGTTTTCTCAAATATTGAGAACAATGGGGCCCCTTGGCAATTTTCTCCTGAAGATAGAATGCTATGGGCTGATGGACTGGATGTTCCTTTAATGTCAGATGGTAAAAATCCTGAATATTTATTCTGGATTGGTTCCGCTGGTGCATTCGACGATAGATATAAAAAGGTAACACGTGAGTTTATAAAGATACTCAATCACCTTAAGGTAGATTATGCTGTTCTTGGAGTTGAAGAAACTGATAGTGGAGATGTTGCACGTCGTTCGGGAAATGAAATGCTTTTCCAAATGCAGGCGATGATGAATGTTGAGATTCTTAATGGTTATGAAGTTAAGAATATCATTACTTGTGATCCTCACGATTATAATACTCTAAAAAATGAATATCCAGATTTTGATGGTAATTACAATGTAGTTCATCACTCGCAATTTTTGCAAGAGAAGATAAAAGAAGGTAAGCTGAAGGTTGATGGTAATGAATTCGAAGGTAAAAAAATCACATTCCACGATCCTTGTTACCTTGGAAGAGCTAATGGAGAATATGAAGCACCTCGTTCAGTGCTAGACACTCTGCCATCTACAAACTTAGAAATGGCTAGAAACAAAAGCTTCGCTCTTTGCTGCGGTGCCGGCGGCGGCCAAATGTTTAAGGAGGCCGAAAAAGGAGATAAGGAAGTATTCATTGAGCGCACTGAGGATGCTTTGGCAACAGGATGCGATATTATTGCAACTGCCTGTCCTTTCTGCATGGTTATGATGACCGATGGCCTTAAATACAAAAACAAGGAAGAAGAAATAAAGAATTATGATATCGCTGAATTGGTGAGTCTGAGTATGAAACTTTAATAACTGGTTTAAGTTTCAAACTTAAGCCAGAGTTATATTGCTATGATTAAGGCTTAGCATATCCAACTATA
>CALCGQ010000156.1 GCA_937901015.1 uncultured Bacteroidota bacterium
GCTGATTTCTCAGTAGCTCAAAATTCACCTAACCCAGCAGTTAATAACACTAGTATTCTTGTAACAACAGATGCTCCTGGTGTTATTAATCTAAGAGTTAGCAATATCTTAGGTCAGGTTGTAAACCAGCAAAGTGTAAGCAACAGCGCGCTTGCTCATACATTTAATGTTGATGTTAGCAATTTAGATTCAGGAATTTATTTCTACACAATTGAAATTGGAAATAGCTCTATAACTAAGAAAATGCTTGTTAAATAAGCATTGAAAAATATATTTAGAAAAAAGGCTGTCCAATTGGGCAGCCTTTTTTTGTTTTGCTAAATATCTGTTTCATGCGTCCACGCTTGAAATTGTGATTTATGGAAATACTCAGAATGATTGTAAACCCAACTGTTATCCTGACCGAACGAAGTGAGCAGAGGAATGGGACCTCCTTCCAATTCATTCAACTTTGCAGCCCTAATATTAATAAACTAGCTTGAAACCTGAAACTTAAAGTAGAACCTGACAACTATTCTCTGACAAGCTATGTCAAAATATTATAACAAAGGTTATCTTACCTGTAACTTAAATCCTGCTAATATGAAAAAATCACTACTATTAATTTTTTTATTTTCCACATTTTCATTTGTTTATTCTCAAAATTTAGGACATATTCTGAGAACCACTAAAGCTATAGTTCAAAAAAACTACCATGCGCCTTCAAGAGCAAATAACTCACAATATGTATTAGAAAAGCCAGAGAAAATAACAGAGATTATTAATGGCCGAGCAGTGAGCTATATTCCCATAGGACAATCACCAAACTCTTATAGTATTAACAATAATTCTAGCACCCAGTTATGGGCAGATAATAATCTTAACAGCCTTGTTTTCACTCATAGAGTTGATGCATTTGGTGATACAATGAATGTTGGATACGATGTATCATTTGATGGTGGTATAACATGGTCATTAAACAATAAAACGAATATTACGGGCTATAATGGTCATTTACCTAAGGGAGGCATAATAAATCCTGCTGGTAATACCAATCCGGATAATGCTTATTACAACTTTGGAACAAGAGCTGCTAACAGTGCTACAGGTTCGCTTACTCAATATTTATATGGTGCAAATCAGTTAACAAACTTTGAAACGCCCAATTTTTTATACGATAGTTTGGAATCTAATAGTTCATCTTTTGTCGATATGTCGGATGCTTTTACAATTACTCAGCAAGGAGTATCATGGTATGTTGGCGCTATTTATACCACTGATCCAGATTATATTTATAATGGGCAACTGAGGATTGGAAATACTTCAATTATTGATAATGAACTTGTTTACCATGAGTATTTAATGGATTTTCTTGCAGCTGGGGATGAAATCAATGATATAAAAGTAGCATTTTCACCAGATGGACAAACAGGATACATCTGTGTTATGAGTGATTCACAAAGTGATCCTCAACCCTATAATAATTATCATCCAATATTGTTAAAAACTGAGGATGGTGGTGTAACATGGAGTGATCCAATTCATGTAAATATGGGAGGAATAGGTGGCGTAGAATCAATAAAGTACTACTGGTCAGATGAATTAATTGAAAGCATTGATATTTACGGAGTAGGTTTCAATCGTGATGAAGTTTATTATAATATGGGATACCAATGTGATATCGTAGTTGATGCTTACGGTGATCCACATTTAACCGGTTTAATTGCCTTGGCAACAAGTGAGGGATGGTTTCCCAGTGAAGGGTCAATGGCTACATGGCATATTTTTTCACCGGATGGCGGAGCAACATGGGATGCTACTGCTCTTTATGACAATATATTTTTTGATGGTGAAGTTCAGGATATTACAATGTATAATACCCCTTATATTGCATCTGATATGGATGGAGATATAGTATTTTTCTCATGGATTGACACTGATCTTGATGGTGCTGAAGCCAATACAAATCCAAATATATTTGTGGTTGCTCACTGTGTATATGATGGTATTTATACAGATGTTGATAATGTAACGGAGTTAAGTATGCACTGGTTCAAAGCTTTTTTTGGAGGAATGTCTCAGTATGTATTTGGAGACTATGATTTATATGATATTGAAATACCATTAGTTTTTTTAGATTTTACTGTACCTGGTGATCCTCTCAGTCCGATTCAGTATTGGTATATTGATGGTTTTACTTTGCCAATTCATGTTAAAACTATGTGTTTTGTGGGTATTAATGAAAATGAAAGTAGAATCCATATTTCTCAAAATTCACCAAATCCTGCAATAAATAATACTACAATAAAGGTTAATTCAGAAAACACTGGTGTAATTGATCTTGAAATTTCAAGTATCACAGGTCATGTAATACATTCTGAAAGAGATTGTAAAAATGCATTAATACATACTTTCAGTGTTAATGTCAATGATTATAAACCGGGGCTGTATTTTTACTCCATTGCAATAAATGGTGAGTTAGTTACAAAGAAGATGATTGTGCAATAATGTTAATAACCGTATCATAAATTAAGGGTCCCCTTTCATTACAAAGTGATCGGTTAGAACATTGTATAATTGACCCATTTCACTGTAACATTAACACTAAAATATCGTCCATATATTAATAGATAAGTTTGATTATAATTACATTGTTAGTTCATTACAAAAAATATATTTTAGCTCATACAACTATATTTTGTATATTTATGTCAAATTTATATAGAACTAAACTGAATAATAATAACTAAAATTTTTACCATGAAAAGAATATTACTCGCAGCCTTGGTATTTAGTATTGGTTTTTCCTCATTCGCTCAAGAGTTAGTGAAGAGAAGTACCAAAGCTCCAAGCACAGAATTGCAGCTTGAAAAAGCTCCTCAAAATGGAAGTACAGCAATGACTGGGGATACTCCAACACAAAAAACAGAAATGCTCAATGGAAGAGCTGTAACATATGTACCAATCGGACAAAGTGGAAACGCATATGGATTTTACGGAAATGCACGTACCTATGTTTGGGCAGACCCAAATATAAATAGTGTTGTATTTACCCATCGTATGACTGGTGGTGTGGAAGTAGAAGGAAATAGTCGTATTGCATATGATCTCTCAACTGATGGTGGTGCCACATGGACTACTAATATACAAGTGTATACACCTACCGCTCCAGGTCCTCAATACCCTGAAGCCGCAGGTAGATATCCCCAAGGAAATATTATTAATCCATTGGGAAATACAGATCCTGCTAATGCTTTCTTTACTTATTTAGGAGCGTCTATTATCAACACAAATGGAATATGGGGTGGTTATGTTTATGGTTCAAATCCTCTAACTGAAAATCCTCCAACTCCTACACAAACACTACTTCAGTCAGAAGGTGGCTTCATGCGTTTAATCCCTGATGCACTTACTGTGACCAAGCAAGGTGTTTCCTGGTATGTTGAACCTAATACTGATTATACATCAGGTGCATCAGAATACACTGGTGATTTGATTGTTGGTAGAGGTGAAATTGTTGATGGTGAAATTGTTTATGAAGAAGAGTTAGTTGAATTTTTAGCACCTCTAGATGCATTTAATGATGCTAAAATAGCTTTTGCTCCTGACGGTATGACAGGTTATATGTGCATGATGAGTAGTGTTGATAGTGACCCTCAGCCTTATACAAGTTATCACCCTGTTTTATTGAAAACAACTGATGGTGGTGATAGTTGGGGAGACCCTATCCATGTTTTACTTGGAGGTGAAGATGGTATCCAATCATTGAAAGACTATTGGTCAGATGAGTTAATTGAAAGTATTGATTTTTACGATCCAGGTTTTAATAGAGATGAGGTTTATTATAACATGGGATATGTAGTTGATATTATTGTGGATGGCCAAGGTAATCCTCACATTACAGGGTTAATTACTGTAGCTACTCCTGATGGTTGGTATCCTAGTGAAGGTGCAATGGCCACATGGCATTTATATTCTGAAGACGGTGGTACAACATGGGATGGTGACGGTCTTTATGACAATATTTTCTTTGATGCAGCAATTGGTGATATATTCCAGTATAATAGACCATATGCTGCTTCTACTATGGATGGACATTATCTATTTTTCTCATGGTTAGATACAGACCTTGATGGAGCTGAAGATAACTCAAACCCAAATATTTTCTTAGTTGGTTATGATTCAGAAGACAAAACTTACAATGAAAGTGGTGTTCAGAATGTTACTGAGCTTAGTTTATATTGGTTTAGTGCTTTCTTTGGCAGCATGTCACAATATGTATTTGCTGAAGAAAATGGTGATATGGTAGACTGTGAGATTCCTTTCGTATTCTCAGAATTTACAGTACCGGGTGATGATACTCAAGAAATGAATTTCTATTATATCGATGGATATAAATTACCAATGCCAGTGGGAGTTGATACTCATGAAGGAATTGCTGATTTTGCTGTAAGTCAAAATTCACCTAATCCTGCAGTTAATTCAACAAGTGTACTTGTTACTTCAGAAAAAGCTGGTGTAATAACATTTACAGTTAATAACCTTCTTGGTCAGGTAGTTAATCAACAAGTTGTTGATAATTCTGCACTTGCTCACACATTCAGTGTTGATGTAAGTAACCTAGATTCAGGTGTGTATTTCTATACAGTTGAAATTGGAAATAGTTCTGTAACAAAGAAAATGATTGTAAAATAATCACTATCTAAAGATTTTAAAAAAGGCTGTCTGACTTGTTAGATGGCCTTTTTTGATTTACAAGAGTAATCTATGATTACACCATAGTTTTCAAACTACGCCAAAAATGATTAAAACAAATAAGTTCGACTAAAATTATGCGTAGTTTGAAAACTTCGCATAGATGTGGAATGAACAGATGGTTCGGGTAGTCTATGATACTAAACGTAGTTTAGAAACTACGCTTAGATGTTAGTCAAAATACGTTGTGTTAAAATTCAGAAGTAAAGAAGAACTCAATATCACCATACTTCTGCTGTGCCATTTGTAACGAAAATTGTGAGTCTGCTAGAAATACTTCACGTCCGTCTTTGTCAAGGGCAATCTGAGTTGCTTTGCGTGCCCTGAAATCCTTTAGCTGAGCTTCATTTGTGCTTCTAAACCAAGTGGTTTTGTATAAGGTGATGTGTTCATATCTGCACTTAGCGCCGTATTCGTGTTCTAATCTGTATTGAATAACTTCAAATTGAAGTGCTCCTACGGTTCCAATAATCTTTCTGCCGGTGTGTTTTCCGGTAAACAATTGCGCCACACCTTCATCCATCAACTGGTCGATTCCTTTTGCTAATTGTTTGGCTTTAAGAGGGCTTGCATTTTCAATATATTTGAATAACTCAGGAGAGAAACTAGGAATTCCTTTGTAGTTCATTATTTCACCTTCAGTTAAGGTATCGCCAATTTTAAAGTTTCCAGTATCGTGAAGGCCAACAATATCACCTGGAAACATCTCTTCAACAATCGACTTTTTCTGAGCCATAAAGGCCGTAGGACTCGAGAATTTTAGTTTTCTGTTATGTCGTGTATGAAGGTAATATGTATTTCTCTTAAATGTTCCTGAAACTATTCTTACAAATGCAATACGATCGCGATGGTTTGGATCCATATTAGCATGAATCTTAAAAACAAATCCGCTAAATGGTTCTTCCATTGGAGAAACAAATCTCTCTTCAGTGTCTCTGCCAATTGGAGAAGGTGCAATTTCAATGAAGTTGTCGAGTAACTCTTTTACTCCAAAGTTGTTTAGTGCACTACCAAAGAAAACAGGAGATAGTTTACCATCCAAATATTTCTGAACTTCAAACTCAGGATAAACACCTTCAACTAGTTCAACATCTTCCCGAAGTTGGTCTGCATCTTCACCTAACCATTCATCAAGATTGGTGTCATAAAGGTCATTAACCTCAATACCTTCTTCAATAACTTGTTTGCCAGGTGTGAATAAGTTTAAAGATTTGGAAAACAGATTGTAAACACCTTTAAACCCAGGTCCCATATTAATGGGCCAGCTTAGCGGAGTTACAGTAAGACCTAATTTCTGTTCCACCTCATCAAGTAATTCAAATGCATCTTTACCGGGACGATCCATCTTGTTGATAAATACTATAATCGGGATATTTCTCATGCGACAAACTTTCACAAGTTTCTCTGTTTGAGGTTCAACACCTTTTGCTACATCGATTACCACAACTACACTATCGGCAGCAGTCAGAGTCCTGAATGTATCCTCCTGAAAGTCTTGGTGACCAGGAGTATCAAGGATGTTTATCTTGATGTCTTTATATTCAAATCCCATAACAGAAGTAGCAACACTAATTCCTCTCTGGCGTTCAATTTCCATCCAGTCGGAAGTTGCAGTCTTTTTAATCTTGTTCGACTTAACCGCTCCGGCAACCTGGATTGCACCACCAAAAAGTAGTAGTTTCTCAGTAAGGGTCGTTTTACCGGCATCTGGGTGACTTACAATTGCAAAAGTCCTTCTTCTGTTTATTTCTTTAGGATTAATCATACGTAAAAAATGAGGTGCAAAAGTAGAAAAAAAATGATAGGTTTATATTTGTAAACTAGTGGGAATTATCTACTAATCAATATGCGTAAGTTAAATGCTACGTTCTACCTCACGGATATCAACAATATTATTCATAAGTGCGTATACAGTTAAACCTGATACAGTTTTAATACCCAGTTTGCGGTTTATCTTTTTGCGATGCGTCATTACAGTATGGATACTTAAGAATAGCTTGTCAGCAACATCCTGATTGGTATACCCCATCACCAGATATTTTAGTATTTCGGTTTCTCTCTTGCTAATCAATTGTTCATTATCGGATTTAGCAACTTCTTTTCCAACAATTCTTTGTAGTTCTTCGATGAGTTGAAATTTATTGCCTGTAGTGTTCAGTGTATTTGAAAAACGGCTAATTATATTGTCACTGGTACTGGAGTTAACCAATCCGATGGTAATAATTTCAGGGTCCTCATTAAGTTCTCGTAATAATGGAATAAGGGAGTCTTTAATGGCTTCGGGATCAATAATTACAAATTCAGGCTTTGCTCCTATGATTTTCTGCGACAATTTTTTTTCAGATCCTGTATATACATGTTCCACCAGTAACCCACTTAATTCAAGGGCAAGACTTTCGATCCCAGATGAAAAGAGGAATGCATTCGTAACTACTATTATCTTTCTTGTACTGCTCATCAAGCTAACTTATTAGAACATTTTTCTCAAGAAGCTCAACCTTAGGAACAAGAATAAGATCCTCTATTATGGCATGTTCAGCAAGGTCTTTTTCAAGTGCTGTTAATTCTTTGAGTAGCCTGAAACGACTCTGTTGATTCTGACTTGGTGACAAGTATTTTATGATAATATTCTTAAGATCAGTTAGCTTTTCTTCCACATTATCATGCTCTTCTTCATAGGATTTAATAGAGTATTTTTTTATTTTCTCAATGAGAGATGAAGTAATTTCATCATTTGCAATAGCATTGTTAAGTTCAAGAACATATGGATAAACTACTTTTTCTTCTCTGTCAATATGTTTTACTAACTCGGTTTTATAATCCTTAAAAAACTTCTGAAGAAGTTGGTATGAAGACTTATCGATTGTCGATTCCAACTCCATCTTGTCGATTAAACACTCGATTTCCGGTATCTTATTACTTAAATAGTACTGATGTGTTTTTCTGAGATATTGTATTAATAAATCAACCGAGAAGCTTTGTAAGTATTTCTTGTCTAGGTATTGAGGATCGTGAAATGCATTGAGGATAGTTAATAGGAAGTCAATGTCTATGGATTTTTTTTTACAAACACCTTCGATACTTTCATCACCAAATCCAAGTAGTATACCAAACCTGCTTATTACAGGTACAAGGCTTATATCATGAATTATGATATCGGCTAGTTTCATGTCTTTTTCTAACAACATAGCTGAATAATTTAGTAATTATTGTTTCTTTATTTGCGGCAATGATATCAAATGCATGGTCACCATTATAAGTACAACAGCCAATATAAGCCTGATGTACATATTCGGAAATAAATAAAATGAAACTCCTATTGAGCACCAAAGGATGAAAACAGAATTCATTTTGGCACGAAGAGTCATCCCTTTTTTATCTCGGTAATTTGAAATATAAGTAGTGAAAGTCTTGTTGCTTTCAAACCATTCCCTCATTCTGTCAGACCCCCTATTAAAGCTATATGCTGCTAGCAATAAAAATGGTGTGGTAGGAAGTAATGGTAGGAAAATTCCAATGATTCCAATACCAACAAATAAACTTCCCGCAACATTCCATATTGGTTTGCTGATTTTTGATAATGAATTATTTATTTTATTGGATGACAATACAATTTTGTTTTAGATCGACAAAAATAGACTAATTGATGAATTAGTGTATTGACCTAGTACCCGCTTAGCAGTTATTTAACAAGTTAGAAATTCGTGTTTCCAGAACTTCATTATTAATCTTAATCTCTAAGCCTGAGTATTCATCTTGTTGCTTTATTGCTTCTGATAGATTAAATGACCTTTGATTTTGTGAAAATGCAATTCTTTCCGACATAAGTTTCCTCGATAAATACTCCTGTTCGGTTTGTCCAGGGGTAGGAATAAATATCGCTTTTGATCCTATTACTGCAAGATCCATCAACGTAGAATATCCCGGACGACAGATTATGTATTTTGCCGAGTTTATGAGGTCCAAAATCTCTTCATCATTGGCGTGTGGTAGAACTGTAATGTTTTTTATAGGCTGAGTCTTTTTTGCCTCAGGTTTACCTTGGAGAATAATAGTTGATAATCCCGAGTCTATTGCCTGATTAGTTATTAGCTTTTCTAGCATTGACCTTTGAGGTTCAGGTCCAGATAACATTACCAAGAGGTCAATTTTATTATTCGGTTTAGTTTTCTTAGAAGAAATAAATCGGGAAAGCAAACCAACATAATAAAGATTATGTCTTATGGATTTTGATAGGTTGCCTGATAATTGGTGGTTATCAGAATCAGGGACCCATACTTCTTTATATTTATTTATATAATGGTTTATAATGAATTTTATAGGGGGTGACGCAATTTTCTGAAATCCTGATGTTTGAATATTAAGCTGATGAGTCACAAAAACTGATGGAATAGATGCGCTCGAGAGTTCGTATCTGTTATCTGAAATAATGGCATCGATATGATAATCTGAAATGATCTTTGTTAGATGAAGTTTGGATCTTTTAGCAGCTGATATCATATCAGGTAATGACTTAATCATTGCCCATGCCATGGAACCACTGGCAGGATAATGTGGTTTAAAACCTTCAAGCCGAATAATTGTATTGTTAGGAAAATACCTCATTAAAAACTCCATTGGTCCATTATCAGCAGCCAATATTACATTTGCACCTTGATTCTCCAATTCATTGATAACCGGCACCATGCGAGTTGCATGGCCGAGCCCCCAGTCCAGTGGGCAAACAAGGATGTTTTTCTTTCTTCCCATTGATTAAACAAATATACATATTAGATAGTCATTAGCATTTTTATATAAGATATTTGATCTAAGATTAGGTTTTTATTATCTTTGAGCGTGCCTAATAAAACCCTTAAATACCAATTGGCCATTACACTTATTCCTGGAATTGGAGATGTAGTTGGCAAGAAACTTATTTCATATTGCGGTGGGGTAGAGGCTGTATTTAAAGAGAAAGAAAAGGCTTTGTTGAAGATTCCAGGTATTGGGCAAGCAACAGTTTCTAGTATCTTAAATCAGAAGGTTGTTGAAAAGGCCGAAAAAGAAATCGAGTTTATTATACGTAAAAAGATAACTCCTCTCTTTTATACAGACAAAAACTATCCTTCAAGGCTACTGAATTGTGAAGATAGTCCACTCATGCTTTTCTATAAAGGAAATGCTGACCTTAATGCAGATCGTGTAATTTCATTTGTCGGTACCAGAAAAGCAACTTCTATGGGCAGAGCTATCTGTGAAAAGTTTATTGCAGGCCTTAAGAATAAAAATGTTTTGTTAGTAAGCGGACTTGCATATGGTATTGATAGTTGTGCTCATAAGTCTGCCCTTAATGAAAATATTATGACTGTGGGTGTACTTGGTCATAGCCTCGATAGAATTTACCCTGCTCAAAATAAGAATCTGGCTGAAAGAATGATGGAAAACGGTGGCCTATTAACTGAATTTATGTCGGAAACAAAACCAGATAGGGAAAACTTTCCAAGGCGTAATAGGATTGTTGCTGGCATGTGTGATGCCGTGGTGGTGGTAGAATCAGCTTCAAGGGGAGGTGCTTTAATAACTGCAGGCTTGGCCAATTCATATAACAGAGATGTTTTTGCAGTCCCCGGAAGGATAAACGATGAATATTCAATGGGGTGCAATAGGCTAATCAAAACAAATCAGGCGGCACTTGCCGAGTCGCCTGCTGATATATCTTATATCATGGGATGGGATGATACAAAAGCAAGTGTCAGGAGTCAGAGAGATATGTTTTTTAGTCTTACCGATGAACAGAAAATTATATTTGAACTAATTGAGAAATCAGGTGAACTAAGTATCGATAAGATTATAATCCAGTCTGCACTATCTACTTCAAAAGTAGCCTCAGCTTTGCTGGTTCTTGAGTTTGAAGGATTAGTTAAAAGCCTGCCCGGGAAACTCTATTCTACTTATTAATCATTCACTGCTTTCTTAGATATAGCTGTAAAACTGTTTATATTTCCTTTTGAGAGTTTATTATGATTAATATTAAAGGGCTTCCAATAATAATCAACTGATTTTTAGGTTTAGAGACTATAAATTAGATTAGATGGGTTTGACAGGTCGGCAAAGGTTAATAGGATTAAAAAAGTATTATTTTTGCATTCGCTTTTTAAAAGCATAAAATATGTATGCATTATATTTAAAAGAGATTAGATCATTTTTAAGTTCCATTACCGGATATGTAGTGATACTGGTATTTCTGGTGTCCACAGGCTTATTTCTTTGGTTCTTTCCAAATGATTTCAATATCCTTGATTATGGCTATGCCAATTTGGATGGGTTATTCGTTGTGGCTCCAATTGTATTTTTATTTTTGGTACCAGCGATAACAATGCGGTCTTTCTCGGAAGAGAAGAAAACCGGAACCATTGAACTTTTGTTCACTCGGCCGCTTTCTGATATGAAGATTATAATAGCTAAATTTCTAGCTTCGGTTACTCTAATTCTTATATCCTTGTTACCAACTCTGGTTTATTATTTTTCGGTTTATCAACTTGGTTATCCTGTTGGTAACCTTGATTCTGGCAGTATATGGGGATCATATATTGGATTATTATTTCTGGGATCTGCATTTGCATCAGTTGGTGTTTTTGCATCATCACTGTCTGATAATCAGGTGATATCATTTATACTTGCCATAATAATAAGTTCATTCCTATACTTAGGGTTTGAATTTATTTACTCATTGGATCTCTTTGGAAACATTGATTTGTTTATTCGTTCTCTTGGGATAAGTTCTCATTATAGCTCCATCAGTAGGGGAGTTGTTGATACGCGTGATGTTATTTATTTCTTAAGTGTTATCGCTTTGTTTTTGTATCTGACTAATTTTTCACTTTCAAGACGCAAATGGTAATATGCATATGAAAAAAGATACGACAAGAAAAAATATGCTTAATAATTATTTGCTTCAGCTAATAATAGTTGTTGTTGTAATTATTGCCGTAAATATTATAAGCTCATATATTTTTACACGCATCGACTTAACAAATGAAAAAAGGTATACACTATCTAAGTCAACACAGGAGTTACTTAAGAATGTTGATGATATAGTTTATTTCAGAGTGTTTTTAGAGGGAGAGTTTCCGGCAGGATTTAAGCGACTTCGAAGAGAAACCAAAGAATTACTTGATGAGTTTAGAGCTTACAATAAGAATATTGAATATGAATTTATCAATCCGTCAACTAGTGATGACATGGAAGAGCGAAATGCTACTTACCAGTTGTTGATGGAACAAGGGTTGAACCCGACAAACCTGCAGGTGAAGACGAAAAGTGGAATGGACCAGCAGGTTATTTTTCCAGGAGCTTTGGTTTCGTATCGTAATAATGAAATGCCAGTTGAATTGCTCGACAACCAGTTAAATGTGCCACCAGAAGCGGCGTTGAATAATTCAATTCAGAACCTTGAATTTAAGTTTGCCGAAGTAATTAATAACCTAAGTAAAGCAGTAGTTCCTAGAATTGCCTTTATTGAAGGACATGGGGAGCTTGATGATCAGGAAACCTATGACATCACACTTGCACTGCAGGAAAATTATATCGTAAGAAGGGTAACACTCGATGGGCAGATTAATAAGCTTGTAAATCGACTGCTTATCGACTCAATAACTCAAGAATATAAAATTATTCCTGAGTTTGCAGCTATTATCATTGCCAAGCCAGATTCCGTATTTTCAGCTAAGGATAAGTTTATTATTGATCAATATATCATGTATGGTGGTAAAGTATTATGGCTCATCGATCCGGTCGTAGCAAGTATGGATAGTATACAGTTACAGGAAAATACAGTCTCAGTAGAAAATAACCTTGACCTTCAAACACAATTGTTTAACTATGGAGTGAAGCTTAACAATGATCTTTTACTAGACCTCAATGCCATGCCAATTCCAATAAGGACAGGGCAAGTTGGTGGACAAGCTCAAATTGACTTTTTCCCTTGGTATTATTTCCCAATTATAACACCAACTTCACAAAATCCGATTGTGAAAAATATGAATGCCATAAAAACTCAATTCGTGAGTAGTTTGGATACCACATCGGCAGCAGGTATAAAAAAGACAATATTACTACGTACATCAGACTATACAAAAACTGAGGCTGTTCCGAGTATAATCAGCCTTAGGTTACTACAGGAAGATCCAAAAATTATTGATTATCCAGGTCCAGCCAGACCCATAGCCGTATTGCTTGAGGGTAATTTTAAATCTGATTTTAGAAATAGAATACCACAATCAATTGCTACGAACAAAGAAATTGGATTCAAGGAACGAAGCGAACATACAAGCATGATTGTTGTTTCTGACGGCGATATAATAAAAAATCAGTTTCACATTCCACAGGGTTATCCATTACCATTGGGATTTGATCAGTTCACAAGGGAAACTTTTGGAAATAAGGAGTTTATCCTAAATGCAATGAATTATCTAACCGATGGTTCCGGATTAATATCTTTACGATCAAGAGAGATGAAGTTGAGGTTGCTTGATAAAACTAAAGTCAATTCTGATCGCATATTGTGGCAGCTAATAAATTTATTTATTCCTGTTTTGATTGTTATAATTATGGGGATTGTATTGGTTTGGTTAAGAAAAAGAAAGTACTCAAGATAGGGTAGTTTCAAAACTTATTTATAATGAAGAAAAACAAAAATTTTATTATCATATTGATTATAATTGTACCAGCGGCAATTTGGTTCGTTCTGCAGAATGACAGCAGTACTTTGAAAGAAAAGGAAACTGGTTTTGCTGTGAAAGATACATCATTGGTTACTAAAATCTTTATAGCAGACAAGCAAACAAATTCAATTACTCTCACCAGAACCAAGAAAGGTTGGATTCTTAATGATAAATTCAACACTAACAATAGAGTTGTTGAGTCACTTTTAGGGACTATGAATAGGATAAAGGTAAAAGCACCGGTTCCGAAAATTGGAAGAAATAGTATTGTTAGCAGGTTGGCAAGTATTGGAATCAAAGTAGAGGTTTACCAAAGTGCATACAAAATTGATTTCGGAGAAAACTTCAAATTCTTTCCTTATGAAAAGCTTGCAAAAGTTTTTTATGTTGGTGATGCTACTCCGGATAATCTTGGTACATATATGCTCATCGAAGGCGCTGAACATCCTTATATAACACATATTACAGGTTTCAGAGGATTCCTAACCCCAAGGTTCTCACCAATTGCTGATGATTGGAAAAGTCATGTGATATTTAATCAAACCTTATCTGATATATCAAGTGTGTCGGTGAAATTTGGAGAAAAACCTGAAGAGAGCTTTAAAGTAGATGTTTTAAGTTCTGATGGAAGTTATAAACTCACACGCATGATTGATAATTCGACTATTATTAATTATGACACTCTTAAGTTGTTGAATTTCTTAACTTCATTTAGTGATCTTAGGTATGAATCAAGATTAAACAACCTGATGTCTACAATTAGGCAGGATTCGATAATTAATATGCCAAAAGTTTATGAAGTTACTATGGTTGATGATGACCAGGACACTACTTACATGGCATGTTTTAATAAGAGGGCACTTCCTGAAGAAATACGTGAAGAAGCATATTTTCAGCTGATTCCTCTGGATCATGATAGGTTTTATGGTTTAGTTAATGATGGTGAGGATTTCGTGTTACTTCAGTTTTATACTTTCAATAAAGTGCTTTACCCATTGAGTTATTATACCAGATAGTTTTATCTGCATTTCAGTATCTTTACCAAAAAAGTTACAATGCTGATTGCACACTTTAAAAAGCATACATTACATTTTAAAGAACCGGGAGGTACATCAAGAGGTGTGCTCGTTTCTAAAGATTCATGGATTTTAATTGTTGGTTTAGAAGACGATCCACTAACTTTCGGTATTGGAGAATGTAGTATTATTCGTGGGTTAAGCATAGATGATAGACCTGATTTTGAAGGAAAACTACAGCAAGTATGTGATGATATTAATAACTGGCAATATTGGCTAGAAGAAGGTTTGTTCGAGTATCCATCAATAAGGTTTGGGCTTGAAATGGCAATAGCTGATATTGCTGAAGGTGGAAATAAGATATTATTCCCTTCACGTTTTACAGAAGGAAAAGAGGGAATTCCAATAAATGGTCTGGTTTGGATGGGTGATTATTCAACCATGCGGAAACGAATTATTGAAAAAATAGAATCAGGTTTTGATTGTATTAAACTGAAGGTTGGAGCTATTAATTTTGATGATGAAATCAAGTTGCTCAAATTAATACGAACTGATTTTAGTGATAGTGATATTGAGCTAAGATTAGATGCCAATGGGGCATTCCCTGCAAATGAAGCGTTGGAAAAACTTATTTTGTTGTCACAATTCAATATCCATAGCATAGAGCAACCCATCAAACAAAACCAATGGGAAGCCATGCATAATCTTTGTAGAAAATCTCCCATACCAATTGCTCTTGATGAGGAGTTAATAGGGTTAACTGATCCAGAGGATATTCGTAGAATGCTGGAAGATATAATACCCCATTATATTATTCTTAAGCCAGGACTTTTAGGAGGCTTCGGGCAAAGTAGTGCCTTTATTCGTGAAGCTGAAAATAATAATATTGGTTGGTGGGTAACTTCTGCATTGGAAGGTAATATTGGTCTTAATGCCATAGCTCAGTGGACTTATACTCTTGAAAATCCCATGCCCCAAGGATTAGGTACAGGGAAGCTGTTTGTAAACAATATTCCTTCTCCACTAAATATTGTGGATGCCAAATTATATCATAATCCAAATGAAGATTGGAATCTGAATTCTATTATTGATGGAAAATAGCAAGTCAATAACACTCTTTGGTATTAAGTATTCTGGTAAAGAATTGATAGATTTATGTGATTGTAAGATTTCTGATTCTGAAATCAAGGAATGGGAGAAAGATATTTTTTCTTTTATACTAAACTGGATATCGAATTCAGATCATATGCTTGTAATGACATCTGGTTCTACTGGAACGCCTAAAACAATAAGTATCCTTAAAGAACATATGGTTGAAAGTGCCAAGGCAACAATTACTCATTTTCAGTTATCAAGTAATAGTACTGTATGGTTGTGTCTTCCTGTTGGTTATATTGCTGGTAAAATGATGATTGTGCGCGCCATGGTTGGCAATATAAACCTGGTTTATTCAGAGCCATCAAGTATTCCGGATATTGATGTTTCAGTGATAGACTTTGTTGCCATGGTTCAGAATCAAGTGGCTAACCTTTTAAAGTCTTCCAATGGAATTTCATTATTAGAAAAAGCAGGACATCTGTTGGTTGGAGGGTCACAAATATCACACAATGTTGAAGTTGTGCTTTCTAATAATCATAATATCTCCGCGTGGCATTCATATGGAATGACAGAAACAATTACCCACATTGCCCTTCGTAGTATTGGAGATAATGATTCCAAGGCCATATTTACACCAATGAATGGAGTTAAGTTGAGTTTAAACTCACAATGTCAATTGATAATAAATTACAAGGCTATTGGTGTAAGTAATTTGAATACAAATGATATTGCACAACTATATGATGATGGAACTTTTTCCATTCTCGGAAGAGTTGATGATGTAATAATTAGCGGTGGAATTAAAATAATGCCTGAGCCCATTGAAAATACTTTAAATCAGTATCTGGATTATGAATTATTTGTTAGCAGCTTGCCTGATGAGGTGCTTGGACAAAAGCTAACGCTATTTATTGAAGGAAAAGATATAAAGTTGTCATTTGAAAAGTTATATGACTTGCTTGCTAATAATTTCAATAAGTATGAGATACCTAAAACCGTATGCTATATAAAAAAGTTTGTTAGAACTGGTAACGGTAAGATTAATAGAAAAGAAACCGTTGGTAGTTATTTGAATGCTTTGTAATAGTCATTATATCAGTATCTAAGCCTATTTTTTGTTATTTAGGGTATTAAGCTGGATTGTCCATAAAGCCATACAAATAAAGAACTTCTAACACCAAGTTTTGTGAATTTCAGTTGCTTAGCAATTTATTATTTATATTTGCACTATAATTCACCAATTATTTTTCAAATTTGGTAGTTAATTTCTTGAACTAATAAATATAAGAAATGGGTACTCTGAACGATTTTGATTTCACCGGCAAAGTCATATTAATAGTAGAAGACACTGAAACTAGTAACAGGTTTTACAATGCAGCATTGAGTCGCACAAAAGCTAAGTTATTATGGGCACTTGATGGTGAAGAAGCTCTTAATAAACTAAAAGATAATAGTGATATTGATGTTGTACTGCTTGATTTAAATCTTCCGGGGATAAGTGGTTTTGATGTACTTAAGAACATAAGAAAAACTAACAAAGATTTGTCAGTTATTGTACAAACAGCCTATGTATTGTCTGGTGAAGAAGCTGCTTGTTACGAACTTGGGGCTAATGATTTTATCACAAAACCAATAATGCTCGATCAGTTATTAAGCTCCCTAAAGAAGCATTTTTAGATTAGGATTCTGTAATCTGTTTTGCCTCATCCATTACCTTTGAAACTCTTCTTGTCGATAGTCCCATTTTATCCAATAATTGGATGTTATCATTGATTTGCCTGCAAAGAATAACCTCTTTTTCCAATAGAATACCCTTCTCTTTTTTTGTTAAAGATTGCATAGTTGTTATTGGATGAAAACCAGAGGCATCTATCATTTGTCGCAGATTACCATTTTTTGGATAATCCCATGAAACAAGTTTTAGGCCTGCACAATTACCATATTTAGTAGCATCGGATGTAAATCTGGTATTAGTAACAACCCAACCCTCATAATTTTTAACTTTTGAATTGCTTTTGATATGTTGCGATTTAAGGTCTTCAAATCTTGATTTTACATATAAACTAACCTTAACATCACTTTTCTTATGCTGATCATTATGGAATTTGCATTCAGCAAAAATAACTTTATTATTATTCTTTGCATAAACATCAACTTCATGCTGAATACAAAGGCCATCCATTATTATCCCTGATTTAGTTTCAAAACCTTTGTTTCTAAGCAGCTCACTTACTAGTCTTTCAAATGGATAGCCAGTTGGTCCCATTTCAAAAATGGCCTTTTTAAGTTTATATCTGCCAGCAATTTTACCCGACTTCTTTTTTAATAGATCGTAAGCAAGTCTGTAAATCTTATGGGTGGTCATTCCCTCAGTAATATTGTTGCAAATTGTTGCTGTAACACTATCAGCATCTATCTCACTTGCTCCCGAACGTATTAAAGATTGTTTGAGTTTGGAAGGGTCGAACCAAACTATCTCCCCAGTATTCTTAATTACATTTATTTTTTCCATAATGCAGGCTATGATTTCTTAAATATCTAAGAAATAATTATCGAAATTAAATAAAAAAGCCCGAATCAATTAAGGTTCGGGCTCTAAATAATGAACAATATAGCTTATCGTACTATGAACTTATTAGAATAAGTTCTTCCGCCATAAGTTTTAACTTTTATGAAATAATAGCCTTGTTTGAAGGTTTTAGTTTCAATACTTGTGCTTTTTGAATTTACATTAGAGTTGCTGTATATTATAGAACCTAGTAGGTTGAATACTTCAATTCCTTCAATATTTTCACCACTTGAAATATTTAATATATTATCTGCTGGCACAGGATACAATAGTATCTCTGATTCATTTCCTACAATATCTTCGAATCCAACATAATCAGGTTTTGTTAGTTGTTTGGTTGTATAAAGTCGGTATTCCCCAGCCTTTAAATTTATATTACCACCCACGTTATTCACTGATAATGAATCACCTGTCCAGTACTCATACCATGTTCCTACATTCTGAAATTGTGGATTAATATTACCGTCAGTTAGGCCGAAGTTCCCAATTATAAGAACCGACATATCATCATGATTAAGTTTAATTTTCTTCATAGTACCACTTACATCCATGCTGAAATCTGTGGTAGAAAATGCTTCTTCATTTTTCTTAAGATCAATTAATGATGAATAAACATAGTAAAGATTCTGACGTCTCCAGTCATCCATGTAATCCCATTTTGGAGGCTTTTCTCCAACTCGGCCATTGTATTCAATAGAAACATCATAACCTCTTTCACCAAATTGCCATATCATTTTTGGACCTGGAACGGTTATGAAAAAGTTAGCTGCCAACTCCATTCGCTTTAAAGCTGTGGCAAGATCTTTTGTACTGTAATCACCTTCAGAATTACCATACTCAAGATTTTTATACATCAGGCGTTCCTCATCGTGGCTTTCCATATATCCAACAAGGTTTGGGTTATTCCAACCACGTCGTTGGTAGTTAATCCAATCAAAGTTAGAGTCGTCAATATAGCCCATGGTAGCTTCATTGTAATTATGGTTTGAATTTCCCCACATCAAAATACCATAGTTGGCAAGCTCTTTTTCCTCACTGTTTTCTGAAAGATGCTCGAATATTACGGCAGCATCAGATTTTTCTTCCCATATTTTGTCAGCCATGCGTTTAAGTAGAGCTATTCTATCCGCATCGTAATTGCTACCCCAAGAGTCGTTGGACCCTTTGATATTATTTCCAAAACCTTTTGTGAAATCAAATCGGAATCCATCAACTTTATATTCATTTATCCAATAGCTATTAACACTGTCAACAAATTGCTGTGTATACATACTTTCATGATTGAAATCATTGCCCCATTGGGCATCGGGGTTCGTGAAGTTTGATTGTTCATTGAACCAAGGATTATTTGCCGCAGGTCTGTTTTGTTCGCTATTCCAATACATCATTGCCATTGCGTTTGTACCATATGAATGGTTTAATACAAGATCCATAAACACGGCAATACCTCTTGAATGGCATTCATCAACAAATGCTTTAAATGTATTCTTAGGTCCATAATATTTATCAGGAGCAAAATAGTAGTTTGGATTATAACCCCAGCTTGAGTTCCCTTCAAATTCACTGTTTGGCATAAGCTCAATTGCATTTACACCAAGTCGTACCAGATAATCTAAAGTGTCAATTAATGTGTTAAAGTCGTGTTTTGCTATGAAATCTCTCACCAATAACTCATAAATAACAAGTTTTTCAGGAGTTGGTGTAGCAAAGCTATTGATCTGCCACTCATATTCTTCCTGGTTTGTTTGTAATACAGTAGCAACACCGAAAGTCTTACCTGCAGGATAATCAATTAAGCCAGGATATGTTGCATCGCTTATCCAACCATCATTCCATGGATCGCTTACTTTTTCAGCATATGGGTCACCTACTTTTATTGTTCCATCAATTAAATACTGAAAAATATATTCTGTTCCGGCTACAAGGTTTGATATCTGAACCCAGTATCTTAATCCATCGGGAGTAATCTTCATTTCATAGTCACTGTTTAACTCCCATTCATTGAAGTCACCAATTACAAAAATATAATCTTTTTCAGGTGCTAATAATGATAAAACAACAGTGTTTTCATCCATATAATTAATTCCGTCTTTAATCCCACTTGGTAATTCTTCTACAATCTGTTCATTTCTTACATAATAATAGGTTGAATCACTTACTTGTTCTGTGGCAGTGCTTGCGGTGGCAACAATCCAGTGTTTTCCTGCAGAAACTGCGGTTATGTTAAAGTTAAAGCTACTACCGGTATCTGCATAAATTAAGCTACCATTATCGTATATTAAAGTTGAATCTGCGCCAACACTATTACCAGCAACCTGAACATTCTCATTCATTTCAACTATATAGGAACTTTCATCAGGAAGTGATATTACAATATTTATCCCTGAAGCATACACATCATAGAATATATCAGAACCATCTTCCGTTTTGCCTACTTGGCTTCCATCATCACTTCGGAAAACAAATGCAAGTTGAAGTATAGTTTCTCCATCAGGAACACCGTAAAATTCTTTAATAGAAGGTTCAATTGATAACTCCCATAGGTCTTCACCTATATTGGTAAGTTTACATTCAGGAATATTTTCATTCCAACCAGCTTTCACATATTTCCAGTCTGATCCTGATGAACTATTGCTTGTTATTAAACCTGCATGAGCATACATATCACCTGTATAACCTGCTAGTCCTCCATTTCCAAGTGCGGAGTTATAGGTTATAAGTACCTGATCACTTTCGGTGGGGAAAGCAGGTAACGCTGTAATAACCTGTGCTAAAGAGCCAAGGCTTATTATAATTGTGAATATTGTACTAATGAGTAACTTCTTCATATTGTTTTTATTAAGTAGATACAAAAGTACCTCAATTAGTTGCAGAATCATTCTTCAATTGAGTTAAATTATCATAATGTCAATGATATATAGTTTTAGATACTTGGCACCACCTTACTGCAAACGAGTGCATCTTACTCATATGTAATATGTCAATTCTAACGCATAGTTTACTTATTATGTTGGTTTTTTGATCAATTACCCATAGATAAATATTGTTTTGTATTTCTTTTGGTTCTGGAAAAGTGTATTCTTTAATGTAAAAATGTAGTTTTAGCCTTATTCTGGTAAACCTCTGAATATTATAAAATTGTAGTGTTGAAAGGCTTCATTATTTCCTATATAATAAGCCATGAATGTCATTATTTAGAATATATTAAAACTAAATTTTCTCATTTTGAATGCAATCGATTGTTATTTTGGTAATAAAATCAAACGTAAAGATGTTGTAATAGGCCTTGACTATGTTTTTTTGTTTATAAAGAATTGACAGGCAGTCTTGTAATGCTTGTCAATTGTTGAATTTGATCTAGTTCATTACTACGCAAACTTTATTATCGGTTATTTGGTACTTATCATATTCCAATGTTTAGATCATCAATTCTTAGATACTTATTATATTTATGTTAATTATTATTAAATTTGACTTGATTTTCAACTCAGTAATGAAATTATATTAAAAATTCACAATAACTAAATTTAATATCATGGTAAAACAATTATTCAAAAAATTGCTGTTTTTTACAGTGGTTTTACTTGGTAGTTCTTTAACTGTTTTTGCGCAAAGTGGAGTGGTTACTGGTATGGTAACTGATGCTCTAGATGGAGCCTCTCTTCCAGGTGCAACTATTGTTGTTAAAGGTACAACTACTGGTACAGTAACTGATATTGATGGGAATTACTCCATTGAAGTTAGTGCTAATCAAGTACTTGAGTTCTCTTATGTGGGATATGCATCTCAGGAGTTTAAAGCTCAACCAGGAATCACATTAAATGTTGTTCTTGAATCTTCAGCTCAGTCGCTCGACGGAGTTGTTATCATTGGGTATGGTGAAGTAAAGAAAAAGGATGCTACTGGTTCAGTTTCTGTTGTTAAAGAATCTGACTTTAATAAAGGAGCAATTACATCACCGGCTGGACTTATCACTGGTAAAATGGCCGGTGTTCAAGTAACCTCTAATAGTGGTGCTCCTGGAGATGGTGCTACTATCCTAATTAGAGGAGGTTCTTCTCTTAATGCAAGTAATAAACCACTGATAGTAATCGATGGAGTTGTAACTTCCGGTGAAGGTGGATCTGGATCTCGTGATGCATTGAATGCTCTGAATCCTTCAGATATTGAGAGCTTTACTGTTCTTAAAGATGCTTCTGCAACTGCAATATATGGTTCTCGTGCGTCCAATGGTGTAATTCTGATTACAACCAAAAAAGGTCGTGAAGGCATGCCTCTTAAACTGGTATATCAAGGAAAATTATCCTATTACGAAAAACCAAAACCACTTAGTGTATTATCATCAAGTGAGTTTGTTAACACATTTACCAATAGACACCCTAATCAAGTTAATATGTTAGGTGTATGGTATGATGCAGATGGACACCAGGTTGCTGGAAATGATGCTGACTCTACAAGTAGTAATACTATTTATAGTACTGATTGGCAAGATGAGATTTACCAAAGCGCCATAGGTATGGATCATTCATTGTCTGCAACAGGTTCATTAAAATGGATGCCTTTCAGATTATCATTAGGGTATACAGATCAAGATGGTACACTTAAAACTTCAGAATTCCAACGTACAACTTTGAGTGCATCATTGAATCCTAAGTTTTTTGATGATCATTTGAAATTGAATATCAATGCAAATGGTACATTTATTAAAAACCGTTTTGCCAATAGAGGAGCAATTGGAGCTGCCATTCAAATGGACCCAACAAAACCTGTAATAAGTAACGATGGATCATTCGGCGGTTACTATGCTTGGCTTGGTAATGGTGGTGGATTAAATTCCATGGCAACCAATAATCCTGTTGCATTATTGGAGCAAAGAACTGATAAATCAAATGCAAACCGTTTTTATGGAAACTTCCAGGCTGATTATAAGCTTCATTTTCTTCCAGATTTACATGTAAACCTTAACCTTGCAATGGACAACTCTGACAATGAAGGTACTATTTATGTTCCTAATTATGCAGCTTGGTCTTTCGACAATGTAAAAGGTGGTGGTGAAGATAATGCTTACACCGGACAAAATAAAAATGAGCTATTGGACTTCTATCTAAATTATAAAAAAGAGGTTGCTTCAATTCATAGTGTATTTGATATTATGGGTGGTTATTCATGGCAACATTTCTATTATGAAAATACATGGAATAATAATAACATACCTATTTACACAGACCCTGACACAGGAGATTCAACTGGTCAATATCTAGATAATAACACAGGTGTAGATAAAGGAGAACTATATTTGGTTTCTTTCTTTGGTCGTTTTAACTATAGTTTCAAAGATCGTTATTTATTAACTGCAACTGTTCGTCAGGATGGTACTTCACGTTTTTCTGAAGATAATCGTTGGGGCTTATTCCCATCTGTTAGTGTTGCATGGAAACTTAATGAAGAAGCTTTTCTTCGTGATTCAAGAACAATTTCACAGTTGAAATTAAGACTCGGATGGGGACAAACTGGTCAGCAAGATGTTGGTGGATATTATGATTATCAAGGTCGTTATACCTACGGTAATCAGTATTCAATGTACCCGTTCGGAAGTACTTATTATGGTGTAATTCGTCCTGAAGGATATAACCCTAACTTAAAATGGGAAACTACAACCACATTGAATGTTGGTATAGATTATGGTTTCTTAAAAGATAGATTATATGGTTCAATCGAGTATTATGATCGTAAAACCACTGACTTGTTAACTTATGCACCTGTTCCTGCAGGTACTAACTTAACAAATGCACTAAACCAAAATATTGGTGACTTACAAAATACAGGTGTTGAATTCTCCATTAATGGTAGAATTATATCAAATGAAGATATGTATTGGGAACTTGGTATTAATGCTACATATAATAAAAATGAGATCACAAAACTTTATCAAGGTGCAAGTCTTGAAACTGGTGGAATCTCAGGTGGTGTTGGTAACAATATTCAAGTTCATGCAGTTGGTGAATCAGCTTCTTCATTCTTTGTATACGAGCAAGTATATGATGAAAACGGAAATGCAATTGAAGGTCTTTATGTGGATAGGAATGGTGATGGTCAGATTAATAGCGACGATAAATACGTTCACAAAAACCCAAATGCACCATTATACTTCGGTATAACAAACACATTTAACTACAAAGAATGGTCATTCTTCTTTGCAGGTCGTGCTAATTTTGGAAACTATGTTTACAATAATGCACAATCTGAACTTGCAACTTACGACAGGCTTTACAGAGACGAAGGACCTTATGCAGGTAATATCCTTTCTTCTTCAGCTGATATCAATTTTAATACACCTAGATACTTCTCTGACTTCTTTGTACAGGAGGCTTCTTTCTTCCGTATGGATGATATTACTCTTAGCTACACTTTTGAGAATCTAATTAAGAATTCTTTAAATATTCGTTTGTCAGCAACATGCAACAATGCATTTGTAATCACAAATTACGAAGGTTTAGATCCTGAAGTATATGGTGGAATTGATAATAACTTATATCCTCGATCACGTGTGTGGGTATTTGGTATAAATCTTCAATTTTAATATTAAATAGATATGAACATGAAAAAAATAATATATATAATTGCATTATTAGCTATTGGTAGCTTATTTAATGCTTGTGTAAAAGATTTGGATACAACTCCAATCGATCCTGATGTGGTTACATCAGGGAATGCTTTCGATGATCCAGAAGCCTACACTCAGTTTATGGCTAAATGCTATGCTGGTTTAGCTTTAGGTGGTAATGAAGGCGACGGACAAGGTGATATTGCTGGGATTGATGGTGGATTTAGTCCATATTTACGCCAATACTGGTACCATCAGGAATTATCAACTGATGAAGCTGTAATTTCTTGGGAAGATCAAACAATTAAAGATTTTCACTACCAGCAATGGGGAAGCAGCGATGTGTTTATTACAGCAATGTATTCACGTATAATTTATCAGGTTAGTTTAACAAATGAGTTTATGCGTCAAACTGCACCTGGTGTTCTGGATGATAGAGGTGTAAGCGCTGAGTGGAAAACTAAAATTGAACAATATCGTTTGGAAGCTCGTTTTCTAAGAGCTCTTTCATATTGGCATGGATTGGATTTATTCGGTGGTACTATATTAGTTACCGAAGCTGATCCAATAGGTGATCCTGATTTCTATCCTACTAGAGTTTCTAAGGAAGAAATGTTTACTTTCATTGAATCAGAATTATTGGAAATTGAACAATCCATGGCTGAGCCACGTGTTTGGGCAACCAGTGGAGAATATGGTCGTGTTGATAAGGCTGCTGCTTGGACTCTTCTTGCTAAATTGTATTTAAATGCAAAAGTTTATATCAATCAGGATAAATACACTGAGAGTATAACTTATTTAAATAAAGTTAATGCCTCAACATATGCATTGGCACCAACATGGCAACAACTATTTTGGGCTAATAATGATTTAGTTGATGCAACAATGCAGGAGATTATATTTCCAGTACGTTTCAATGGAGCTAATGGACAAACCAATGGGGGAACAACATTTATTATAAATGCATCTGTTGGTGGTGATATGAATAAAGATGATTATGGTATTCCTGGTGACAATGGTGGCTGGGGTGGTACACGTGTAACTCCTCAATTTGTTGAGAAATTTGATGAATTGGTTGACTTACGTGCTACATTCTTTACCGAAGGTCAGAATTTATCAATTGAAGATATCAATTTATTTACCGATGGATATGCTTATCCTAAATTTGTTAACTATTCAATTATCAATGGTGAACAAGTAAATGGTTCTGATGGTAACTTCTGTGATACAGATTTTCCAATGTTCCGTTTGGGTGATAACTATCTAATGTATGCTGAAGCTGTTCTTAGAGGTGGTTCTGGTGGTAGTTTAGGTGATGCTGTTGATATGGTAAACCAACTTCGTACACGTGCTGGTGTTCCAACTGTTGCTAGTATCGACCTTGATTTCATCCTAGATGAACGTGCTCGCGAGCTAGGTTGGGAATGTCACAGACGTACTGATTTAGTTCGTTTTGGTAAGTTTAGTCAATCTCCATATGTATGGGAATGGAAAGGTAATGTCAAACAAGGACAATCAACAGATCCTAAGTATGATATCTTCCCAATACCTGCATCTGAGGTGAATTCTAATCCAAATGTTGATCAAAATCCTGGGTATTAATCCTAAATAATAATAAAGATGAAAAAAATACAATATATAATAATATTCCTTTTTGCACTTTCCATTGTGTTCAATGGTTGTAAGAAGGATGAAAAGTCGCCTGTATTGGATACTACTGCTACAGTAGCACCATCATGGGTAGAAGTTCCAGTAGATACAACTTTTGTGTTGTTGGAAGACTCAGCAGATATGATACTAACAACTTTAGAATGGACAGAAGTTGTTTACTCAGTATCTGACTTACCTTCACCTCTTTATACCGTTCAGCTTTTTATGGCAACGGATATGGTAGGTGGTTCAGGATGGGGTGACCCCATTAGTATACTAACACAGTCGGAAATTGTTAAGCCATTTACTCATGCAGAATTGAATAGCATAATTCTTAAACAAATAGGTGCTGATTTTCCAGAAGACACTGTTATTACTGCAGGTTTTCGTATTAAAGCGAATGTAAATGCAAATGGCGTTTCTAGTGTTATTGATGCTTTTTCTGATATTTCCTCTTTTAGTGTAACTCCATATAGTGCTGATGTTCCTGTTGGTGGTTCTTCATTATGGGTTCCTGGAGCTTATCAGGGATGGGCACCAGCTGATGCTGCTCAAATTTGGGAAACTGATGTTGCAGGTGTTTTCGAAGGATTCGTATACTTCCCTGAGGTTGATCCATTTGATGGTAACTTTAAGTTTACTGGAAATCCAAACTGGGATGGACCTAATTTTGGTAAAGGTGCAGGAGATTTTGATTTAGATACTGATCCTGGTGCTGGAAACCTTGAAATTCCTGGTCCTGGAGGTTATTTCTTTACAGTTGATACAACAACTTTAACATGGTCCTTTATAGCACAAAGTTGGGGTGTAATTGGTTCAGGTGTTCTTGGTGGTGACTGGAGTGAAGATGTTGATATGACAGCAATTGTAGCTCCATACAATGTTCTTGAGGTAACTATAGATGTTATTGCTCCTCCAGATGGTACTGAGTTGAGATTCAAATATCGTGAAGGCGATGCTTGGGCACTTAATTATGGTGCTGATCCTGGTAGTTTTGTACTTGTTGAGGGTGGTCCGGATATTCCAATGCCTGAAGGTCCTGGTAATTACACATTCAAAATGGATATGAGCTTACCAATATATACTTATGAATTCATAAAGAACTAATAAGATATTCTAATTATGAAAAACCCGCATTACCATTGGTGATGGGGGTTTTTTTTGCTTTGCTAGTTCGGGATTTGTAACCACCGCTAGTTCGGATTTGCAATCCGGACTTTGATATATTTCTCCTGCTGGATTACAAATCATAGTAAGCCTCACATGTTTAGTAATGATCCATTCGGATTTCAAATCCGAATGAGCGAAAGTGTTCATACTTGCAGTTTTCTGTATGCTATCAACCGTTTTGCAAGTGTTGATTGAAAAGCTTTGTAATTTCGATCCATTCCCGTTCACTAGTTACCCATTCGCTAGTATTCGCTAGTTCATTCGCTAGTTCGGATTTGTAATCCGGACTTTGAAGTATATTATCATCAATCCGGATTATTTCTTCAAATGGATTAAAAATCATACTAAACTTCAGTTGTTTTAGTAATGATCCATCCGGATTGCAAATACGGACGAGGGATAATGAGCTGTATCTTGCTATTAAAGAGTTTTCTTAAGAATAACCCCAGAAAGTGAATTAACAGTTACCTTCCTAACAACAGTTGAATTATCAAACAAATTTTTATAGTTACTTATAGGTATATCAAATGCTACAGCTTCATCTTCCATATTGAAAATTACGATGATCTCATCTGTTTCATTATACCTCTTGTACATTAGTTTATTACCTTCGGCTAGCAAAAACTCAATATCTCCAGTTGCAAGAACTGGGTTATCTTTTCTGATACTAATGATCTTCTTGTAGAAATTGTAATGCTCCTCATTGAACCCTACTTTATCATAAACCTTCTCTCCCGGTTGATAATTGTTTCTGTATTCATCATCGAATTCAATATTGGACCACCAAAGTGGCTTGCGGCAATCAGGGTCATCGGCTCCCCACATTCCCATTTCATCGCCATTCCATATTTGAGGTGACCCAGGTATGGTAAATTGATGCATTAAATAAAGTTTCACACGATCATAACTACTACTTGCTGGTTTTCCAGTTTGATAGGTTGAATCATCATTTGGTTTTGCCCACACTTTATATAGTCCTTTATTGTCGAAGGAAGTTAGCATACGAGGAGAATCATGAGATGCAGCAGTATTCATCATCGAATATCTATATGGTTTTTGGAGATCACCCCAGTAGCGTTCTAGGCTGTCTACTAATTGAGCAGCATCAAGTTTTAATTTGGTATTAGCAAAGAAGTAACGAGCTGGACGGTATATCTGATAGAACATAACAGCATCGAAAATATCACCTTGCATATATGGTGCAGGGTCCATTAACCTATCAGGCCATTTTTCCCACC
>CALCGQ010000157.1 GCA_937901015.1 uncultured Bacteroidota bacterium
ACTATGTCATATGACGATCCGGATTTCTTTGTAATGCCTGACATTGGTGCTAACGTTGCTGAGCTTGAAACTCAAAACTTATCTGAGAAAAACATGCTGGAGCAAAAGAATAAGATGATCCAGGATTATTCAATTAAATCAGAAAGAATTCATACCGTAACTCAACTTTTAAAAGCATATACACTTTTTGAGAAAGATATTGAGTACGTAATAATGGAAAACAAGATTAAGATTGTTGATGAGCAAACTGGTCGTGTTATGGAAGGTCGTCGTTATTCTGATGGATTGCATCAAGCGATTGAAGCTAAGGAGAATTTAAAAGTTGAAGCCGCAACTCAAACCTATGCTACTATTACTTTGCAGAATTATTTCCGCATGTATAAGAAGCTTGCTGGTATGACTGGTACTGCTGAAACTGAAGCTGGGGAGTTGTGGGATATCTATAAATTAGATGTAATTGTTATTCCTACTAATAAGCCTATTATTAGAGACGACAGGCAAGATATGGTATATAAAACCAAACGAGAGAAATACAATGCCGTAATTGATGATATTGTTAAACTTGTTGAGGAGAAACGTCCTGTATTGGTTGGTACAACATCTGTAGAGACATCTGAGCTACTAAGCCGTATGTTAAACAGAAAGAAAATTGCTCATAACGTCCTTAATGCTAAGCTCCATCAAAGAGAGGCACAAGTTGTTAAGGAAGCTGGGCAACCAGGAATGGTTACCATAGCAACCAATATGGCTGGTCGTGGTACTGATATTAAACTTGGAGACGGTGTTGTTAGAGCTGGTGGACTTGCAATTATTGGAACTGAGCGTCACGATTCACGTCGTGTCGACAGACAGTTACGTGGTCGTGCTGGTCGTCAGGGTGATCCGGGAAGTTCGCAGTTTTTTGTTTCTCTTGAGGATGATCTAATGAGAATGTTTGGTTCTGGAAGAATTGCTGGAATTATGGATAAGCTAGGTCTTGAAGAAGGTGAGGTTATTCAACATTCCATGATTACAAAATCAATTGAGAGAGCTCAGAAGAAAGTGGAAGAAAACAACTTTGGTATTCGTAAAAGATTACTCGAATATGATGATGTTATGAATTCACAACGTGAGGTTATTTACCGTCGTCGTCGTCATGCATTATTTGGTGAGAGGTTGTCGGTGGATATATCAAATATGATTTTTGATCTCTGTGAACAGATAGTACAGGATAATCAGGCCGATAATAATTTTGAAGGATTCAAAATGGATTTACTCAGAATTCTGGCAATTGAATCACCGGTTGATGAAAAAGAATTTATGTCAATTGATGGTGAAGAGCTCACCCAAAAGCTTATGGATAATGTTTTCGTTCAATATATTGAAAAACGAAAACGTCTGGCAATAAATACACTTCCTGTTATAAAGGATGTTTATGAAAATCAAACCCAGTATGAGAATATTGCTATCCCATTTTCTGATGGTAAAAAACAAGTTCAGATTGTAGCAAATCTTAAAAAATCTGTTGAATCGAATGGAGCTGAGGTGCCTATCGCCTTTGAAAAAAACATTACTCTTTCTACTATTGATGATCTTTGGAAAGAGCAATTACGTGAAATGGATGAGTTAAAACAGTCGGTGCAAAATGCTTCTTATGAGCAAAAAGATCCATTGTTAATTTATAAGTTTGAATCATTTGAATTATTTAAGAAAATGATTCAGAAGATCAATAAAGATGTAGGGTCATACTTAATTAAAGGAGACGTACATATGCAAAGTAATGATAGTCTTAGAGAAGCAAAAACTCCTCGTGGTTTGGATAGGTCTCAGATGAAGGAAGAAAGAGGTGATATGCTAAGTCAGGCTCATAGTGATACTCAGGAACGTCAAAAGCCACAACCTGTTAAAGTGGAGAAAAGAGTTGGTAGGAATGATGCATGTCCATGTGGTAGCGGTAAAAAATATAAACAGTGTCATGGGAAAAATCAGTAAATTAGCAAAAAATACCACCATGAGAAGGACATTTATATATTCAAGTGTACTGTTTCTTGCATTTATTTTATTGCAAAATAATGGTTGTAAACCTGAGCCTGCAAAGCCTCAATATCCTGCATATAGCAGCAATGACAATATCGTAAATCCTCCAGATATTTTCCAGGTTATTTATGATATTAGCTATAATGGTAATAGAATTGCTAATATTACCTTTGAAAATGATGCCGTTTGGAGAATTGAAAAGTTGGGAGATGTTAGAATATATTTCTGGGCAAATAATGATTCCATAAGTCATGTAATTGAAAAAATTGACACTCTCGCACTTGTGGGAGGTAAGAATTATATTTTTGGTGCCAATAATAATAATTATAATGAGTTTAACTCATTATTCACCCAATTTGATAGGCTGGAAATTGATTACGAAGGGTTTGAACCCAAGTTCTAATACAAGAAAAAAGTAAAAAAAGAGCCAACAGTTAAAACTAACTGTTGGCTTTTTTTATTCCATAAATCGAATAACTCCATTGAAATATCTGGTTTTATGGCTTTTCATTCTATATTTGTATAAGCTTTAAATAAAAGAAGTGCAGTATGTTAAAACAACTACGAATTCTTGGTTTGCTAATAATAATATTATTTCAGAGTAGTGTCTTATACTCTGTTCCATCAAATGAGCCCGTTAAAAAAAAGAGACCAAAAGTTGGTTTAGTACTTAGTGGAGGAGGTGCCAAAGGGTTTGCTTATCTTGGTATGCTAAAGGTCTTTCGAGAGGTGGGCTTGCATATTGATTATATAGGAGGTACAAGTATTGGTAGTATTATGGGAGGTTTATACGCCATCGGCTATAGCCCTGAAGAAATACATAAGATGATTGTATCTCAAGACTGGGATGCCGTTTTAAAAGATGAAATACCACGTAAATATGTTGCTTATGAAGAGAAGGAGTTTTTGGAGCACTCCATTGTTTCTCTGCCCTTTAGTAAAAGAAAAGTTGGTCTAAAACGATCAATGTATAAAGGCCAGCAAATAAACCTTTTGTTGAATAAATATTTTTCTCCTGCATGGAATGTAAGTGATTTTAGTAAGCTACAAACACCATTTCTTTGTGTTGGAGCAAATCTATACAATGGAAATGCGGAGGTATTGACCAGTGGTTATTTACCTATGGCTATTAGGTCGAGTATGTCCATCCCAGGTTATTTATCCCCAACTTATTATAATGGGAATTTCCTTGTTGATGGTGGTATTGTAAATAATTATCCAGCTGGTCCGTTAAGGAAAGCTGGAGCTGAGTATCTAATAGGTGGTGATGTTCAATCAGGTCTGAAAGATACAATTACAGATCTGAAATCAATGACCGATATCATTAACCAGATTGTTTTCTTTCATGGCGAAAAAGCAAATCATGAGGCTGATAGCATTATTGATATTAATATAAAGTTCAAGGTACCGGCAGGTATGATGGACTTTACAAAATATGATACAATAATTGCATATGGAGAAAGATTAGCCAGAGAGTACTATGATGAACTAAAGGCTTTGGCAGATTCGTTGAATGCCATTGAATTTGTTCCACTTAATGAACATAATACAAAACCACTTGATTCCCTTGATATAGGTGCTGTTAAATACATTGGTAATAATGCTATGTCCCTAATATATCTTGATAATTATTTTGGCAAGTTTCGGAATTCAACAATTGCAATTGACGATCTTGAGGAAGTGATAACCAGTGTTTATGGAACTAGGTTCTTTAAATATGTATTCTATCGCTTGGAACCCTCGGGTGATGGAAGAGCGAATCTTATCATAGATCTTGAAGAGGCTTCTCCTGGATATATTTCTGCATCAATACATTACGATTTTGATTATCATGGTAGCATTAGAGTTAACGGTATATTTAGAAATATTTTTGGAGATAGAAGTAAGCTGTTTGGAGAGTTGATAATGGGTACAAACCCAAGGTTTAGAGCTTTATACTTAATTTCCAATGGAGCAAAACCTGGTTATGGAGCTGAAATAGATATGTATGACTTTAAGTTTTCATTTTATGATGGAGCAGTAAAGAAAACAAATTTTGCTTTTAGTAGTTTTAAAACTTCAGTATTTGTAGCTTCCACATTGAAGAATCTATATAGTTTTAGGGGTGGTGTTGAATATGAATATTTTAGATTCAAACAAACAATTGTTGTTGACTCCTCATTACTTCCATATGAGAATTATGAAAGTTATGGTAATATATTTTTAAGGTTCAGAGCCGACACACGTAATAAACCATATTTTGCTACAAGTGGTTTTGATGCTGAATTTAAAACACTTTATGCAGTTCCGTTATCAGGTGGGTGGACAGACACCCTTTTTACAAACTCCCTGGTTATGTATGCAAAATTGAACTATAATTTACCTCTGTCAAAAAGGTTCGTGTTAAAGCCTGGAATATTTGTAGGATGGACTTTTAAACAAGATGAACCTCCTGTGCAGCATTGGTTTGGAGTTGGTGGATTAAATGAAGTTAACTATATTAGCTCATTAGTGCCATTTACAGGAGTCGCTTTTGTTCAGAAGCTTGGATTGTATTCGGGAATTGCCAGATTGAAGTTGCAGTATAATGTTTACAAGAAACTTTATCTAACACTTAGAACTGATTTTGGAGCAGTTGAAGAATACCGAGATGACTTATTTGATATAAAAAATAGTATGATTGGATATGGTGCCACAGCATCATACGAGAGTTTTATAGGTCCAATTGAGTTTACTATAATGAGTTCGAATGTAAATCCTTCGGTTTCATTTTTTGTTAATATTGGTTTTAGTTTTTAAAAGAAAAGATATGTATAGTAGAGTATTACTTAAATTAAGTGGGGAAGCCTTGATGGGTGGACAGAGTTATGGGATAAATCCTGAAACACTTACCCGTTATTGTGAGGATGTTAAAGAAGCAGTGGACGCCAATGTGCAAATAGCAATAGTTATTGGTGGCGGAAATATTTTTCGTGGTATGCAAGGCGTAGCAAAAGGTATGGATCGGGTCCAAGGTGATTATATGGGAATGCTGGCAACTGTTATTAACTCCATGGCGTTACAAGCTGAACTTGAGAAACAAGGGATAAAGGTGAAGCTGTTATCTGGATTATATATTGATCCAATTGCGGAAACAGTTAGTGGGAGAAAGGCAAAACAGTATCTGGAAGAAGGATATGTTGTTATTATTGGCGGTGGAACTGGCAATCCATTTTTTACAACTGATAGTGCTTCAGCTTTAAGAGGAGTTGAAATCGGGGCAGATGTATTGTTAAAAGGAACACGCGTTGATGGTGTATATACCTCAGATCCTGAGAAAGACCCCAATGCAAAAAAATATAATACCATAACTTTTGATGAAGCATACTCCAAGAATTTAAAGATTATGGATATGACTGCCTTTACGTTATGTAAAGAAAACAACCTGCCAATTGTAGTATTTGATATGAATACAAAAGGAAACCTGTTAAAGATTGTGAATCAAGATGATATTGGCACTGTTGTTAAGTAGAAATTTTGATTATAGTAGTTAGTTCAACTATTAATTAGTAATATTTGTGAATAAAATCTAATAATCTTACGAGCTAATTAGTAATGGTTTTTCAGAGAAATATTACATTTGTTTCAAATATAAATCAATAATAATGGAAGACGAGGCTATTCTTTGTATTGAAGAGGTAAAGGAAAATATGGAAGATGCAATCTTGCATCTTGAAAAGGAATTCTTAAAAGTTAGAGCAGGAAAAGCATCACCTTCGATGCTTTCCGGAGTTAGAGTTGAGTATTATGGTGTAAGTACTCCAATCGAACAAACATCAAATATAAATACTCCGGATGCCAGACAGATCGTAATTCAACCATTCGACAGAAGTACTATCCACGAAATTGAAAAAGCAATATTAAATGCGAATTTGGGATTTAACCCACAAAACGAAGGCGATATAATAAGAATTAATGTACCGCCATTAACTGAAGAACGTCGTTTGGAGATGGTTAAAAAGGCAAAGTCAATTGCTGAAGATACCAAAATTGGTATTCGCAATGCAAGACGTCATGGAAATGATGAGGCTAAGGGCCTTGAAAAGGATGGACTGCCAGAGGATGAATCGAAGAAGTTAATGGATGAAATTCAAAAGTTAACTGATGATTATTCGAAGAAAGTTGATATGCTCTTTGAAGAAAAGGAAAAAGATATACTCACAGTATAAAAAAAAGAAGGACTATTAGTCCTTCTTTTTTTTATCCTCAACTCTTTTTTCTTTATTAATCTTTCTTTTCTTTTTCTTGGATAACCCCTTAAAAGATCTAATTATCGTGAAAGCAAACTTAGCTATATTAGAGGTAGTTACTATAGAACTATAAGCTCTAGCAATAATTTCCTGAAATATCCTTGCAAAAGTTAGATTTTCTTCAAGATCTTTAACTTTGGTATTTAACGACTCTTTACTTTGAGTCAACTTCTCATGTACTTTTTTAATGTTTTCAGTGTGATCCTCTTCGGTGTCAAACTTAAATGCATTATCAGTTATATCATCTCCAAAGAAGATGTCACCAAATAGTTTTCTGGAAGGGTTGAATATTAAGCGTTTGCGGTATTTGTATACAATAATAAATACAATTGAATAAAAAACAGCAACCAGTAAATAACCTGTTCCAATACTTAGATTGGTTATATCAGCAAACCATCCAGCAAATGCGAAAGAAAAGAATAGAAGAACAAAACCGCTCAGACCAAATAACACAACCAATAATACTAATAGGGATGATAATTCGCTAGCTCCTCTAACAAAAACTAATTTGTTGTAGGTTATCAGATCTTCTACATATATTTTGAACTCCTCAATAGCTTCTTTTATGGGAGTCCCAAGATTTTCGTGTTCCATTAAGGAAATGTTTGAAAACTTATTTGGCTTTTGCCTTAACGTCTTCTACCATTGCATTGGTGCTTTTCTTAACAGATTCAAATGTTTCTGCGGCACCTTCTTTTACGTCTTCAAGAACATCAGTCATTGATTCCTTAAAGTCATCAAACTTGTCATAAAAATCATCAGCTAATTCCTTTGATTTGTCACCAAGTTTTTTTCTTGTTTCTTCGCCGGTTTCAGGGGCAAATAATAAACCCGCTAAGGCTCCAACTGCTCCACCAACTACTAATCCTGCTATAAAAGCAAATCCTGATCCTGAACTTTTTTCACTCATATCTCTAAATTTTAAAGGTTAATCGTTATATATTATATTAATTTAATGTAAAAAGGTTACATTCTGCTTGTTAAATATTTTACTAGTTTCATTTGCTGCATAAATTGTCGTGCAACTACTTTAATAATTGTATATGTAGGTATAGCAAGTATCATACCAGCAATTCCAGCAAGCTTGCCGCCAACTATAATTGTTAGAAATACTTCAACTGGATGAGCCTTAACGCTCTTAGAATAAATCTGGGGTTGAAGTATAAAATTATCGATTAGGTTTGAGAATAAAAATACACCGGTAACACTGAAGAATGTATAAACAATGACGTTATAATCAGCTTTGCTAAGCGCTGATAATACTGCTAGTACAATTCCAATTGACATTCCAATTACTGGTCCAAGGTATGGTATAACATTCATGAGTCCACCTATAAATCCAATGAGTAAGGCATTTGGAACTCCCATTATTAATAAACCCACTGTCTCCAATGTCATCATAATTACTACCTCCACAAGTATCCCATGGAAATACCTAACAAGTAGATATTTTGAATCATGAAGTGCTTTGTCGAGGTCATCAATATATTTTTCTGGAGATAATATTAGCACAAAGTTTTTTAAAAGCTTGTCATCAACTAAAAAGTAGTATGTAAGAAAAATAACAACAAATGTGCCCATGAATAGTGATCCGGTTGTACTTACCAAGTTTGTAAAGAAGTTGGTAAATTGTGCTAAACTTACTAATTCAACAATCTGTGTTTTAAGATAAATAGCAAGTGTTTCATCTGCATTTATTACATCATATTGCACCAGGAATGCATCAAGCTTATCCATAGGTTCCTGATAGTGGGCAATGATATCATTAATATTTATGTTCGATATAATATTAGCCTGTCTGATAATAAGAGGTACTATCAATACCATAAATGCACTAAAAACAAGAATTATTACCATAAGAGAAAGCACTGCACTCAGTGAGTGCGGCATTTTCCATTTTTTGAATTGCATTTTATCGAACCTTTTTACCAAAGGAGTGCCCATCATTGAAATAAAAGTAGCTATAAGGATATATGCCAGTACATCCATAAAATACCATCCCATAAATACAATAATGCTAAATCCCAGTATTGGTCTAATATATAGTAGCAAGTTATTTCTCATTTATATCTAAATTCATTTGTAATTGTAAAATTACATAAAATAGCCTTGAATCAGAAGGTATAACGGATTCTTGGCGTTAACATTTTGTTAAGAGTCATTAAAATGCATAAAATAAACTGATTTTATAGGCGAAGTTATTGGATGGTGTGTCGAAACCGTAAGGACCATATCTATATAGTACACCTGCTCCCAAATCATAAATCTGTAGGTTTAATAATTTTCGAATTACAATACCCGACTCATAATAACCTTTTTCCAAAGTCTTGAAATCTAGTTGATGATGGTTAGTTGGATTTTCCAATGATCCAAAGGCAAGGTTAGTAATGAGTATTAGCTCTGGTTTGAAATTACCAAAACTAAACAGTAAGTTGCGAAAGTTGTGTGAAAGAAATAGTGATAAATACCTATCGGAATAAAACTCATTTGGTCGCATTGTTCCAAAACTACCTGGGGCATAAATTGTAAACATGCTATATGAGCCAACACCACTAAATAGATTAGGTATGGGTAATTCACCAATCACAATGCCGGTTTTTGCTAATATTGAACTTTCACCAATATATTTGAATTTATAGGTGTAATCAATTTTAAGATCTATGCGCGAAAAATCATATTCACCGTTTAATAAACCCGACATACCCTGCGAATAGTTTAGCCATATAACCGGGAACTTGGAGCCCATTGAAAATTGACCTTTTGTGGTTTGAAGTATTTTTTCTCTGAATGCAAACCTGAACCCAATTTGGAACTCTGTTGTATTATAAGAGGTTACATGTTTTGATGTATCATTAGTGCTTGTAAAATAGTAATTATTATAATTATACTTCTCTTGGATTCTCCCTCCAAAATTCCATTTAAAATCTCGAAGTGGTTTTATCCGAAAAGTATAATTTAACTCTCCGCCAACAGTTCGGTTCATCTGTTTATAGAAGAATTCATAAAAATTTTCTGGCCTCCAAACCTGGTATTTGTCATCAAAAAACTCAACATTACCACTGGCAGTTACTTTATCATACGCATCCAATCTAATAACTGATTCAGACCTACGATGAACATTTACACTTACATCACCCCCATACTTTGCACTTTTATCTCGAAATCCATATCCCCAAAAACCACCAAATGTTACTGTCTTTGATAATCTATGGTTTGTATGTAGTCCAAGTCCAAGGTAAAGACCTTCATATTCATTGTAGTGGATAAATTTATCAAGATCAATATTGATAAATTTATAAGGTATCTGACCTGATACAATTGTTTGAAAGGAATTAGCAATTCTATCGAAATTCTCGGCTTTACCGATGGAGTCAATAACCCGATATGTCTCTATTTCCTTGGCTGTTAAACTATCAATCCTGTAGCCTTTCCAGAACTCACCTTTTCTATTTGTGGCACCTTCATCAATCTCAATTTCATGATAGCCAAAATCTTTCTTTTTTATTTCAGGACTGAGGTTAATATCTCTAATGTAACTCTTGCCGTGGCCAATTAGAGGATAGTTATTCTCACCATCAGAAGCGCTGGCCATATTAAAGATAATATCAGTAACCAGTTGAACGGGAAACCAATGGTCTTGTACAAATTCATAGCCTTGTTGGATCTTTACCCTAATGCCGGTGGTGTCATTTTGTGGTTCTGCCTTTACATTTTGTATTGCCCATCGATTACTGTTTATATGTAAGAATCCTTTCATACCAATAAACCGGGTGTTTATTTTTGGACGGAATGAGATAATAAAAATTGTATCCTTTGAAGCAGAGTAAATAGTGTCCTCAATAAGAAACATATACTTATTTGTACTTCCAGTGCTAATTGGGTTTATGTAGTCATTACCGGCGATTTGTATATGTTCATCATAAAATGATGTTGATTGAATTTGTGATATCATAAATGCCATCAGTGGGTCTTTAAATCCAGATACCCTTGTGGCAATTACATTTTCCTGATTTAATCCGGGAGACATATAACTTCTCTCAGTAACTGTTTCCAGAAGAAATAAATACTGTTTATCAAGAAACTTTCTAACCTTCATCTGATTAGAATCCAACCTCATAGTATCTAATTTCATCAATGAATCAGCATCAACTGTGAGAATCATTTTATCATAAGAAGTATAACTAAAAGCATCAATTTTTTTAGGGTCATTAAGCGATCTGTTTTCAATAACATTATTTATAATTCTATGAGCGGGGTTTATACCGGGAAGTATGGTAACCTCATCTAAATCAAATATTTTGGGTGTTAATGCGATCTTCTGAATACTATCTTTTTTAACGATCTCAAACACTAATGACTCGTAACCGATATAAGATAATTTTAGGCAACATGTACTACGGTTAGTAGTAATATTAAACTTACCATCAATATCTGTAATTGCCCCAAAACCATCATTAGAAACGATATTAACAAAGGCAAGTGGTTCATCATTGTTTGTATCCGTAACAACACCTTCTACTTTTATTAGCTGGGCAAAAATGAATGTTGGTAATAATAGTAATATGAGAGTTATATATTTACACATTAGGTTCTGTTAGTTTGTTGATGATAAGTGCAGTATGTGAGTTTATGTGAGTTTTTTGTTATTTTTATGTCTGTCTTTATCTCTCAATTCCTTTTTTAGTAGGTTCTTGTTTAGAGCTTCTGTAAGGTCAACTCCAGTTTGATTGGCTAAGCAAATTAAAACAAATAGTACGTCTGCAAATTCATCACCAAGATTTTGGTCTTTATCACTTTCCTTAAATGATTGTTCTCCATAGGTTCTAGAAATAATACGAGCTACTTCTCCAACTTCTTCTGTGAGGATCGCCATATTTGTTAATTCGTTGAAATATCTAACTCCGGTAGTTGTTACCCACTCATCTACTTTTTGTTGCGCTTCTTTAATGGTCATAGATTTATATTTGATAGTTTGCTTGTATACAGGCTAAAATAGTTAATTTTGCCCACCATATGGAACCGATAAAGGAATTTAAAATGGGAATGGATTTAACAGCTAAAACATTTGCAGGCTTGGAGGATGAGTTAGAAAAAGAACTTATTTCTTTAGGTGCTGATGATGTAAAGGTAATAAAGCGTGGATGTACATTTCGTGGAGATGAAGCTCTATTGTACAAAGTTAATTATCTATCACGTTTGGCCATTCGTATTCTTAAACCTATTGGTGTTTTTGATGTTAAAACGGATGAACAGTTGTATGAGAAGGTAAAGAATATCAAATGGATGGATGTTTTTAAACTAAATCAGACTTTTTCTGTGGAGGCAAATGTGTTTCATTCTGAGCTTGATCATTCACATTATGTGGCACTTAAAACAAAGGATGCTATTGTTGATCAATTCCGGGATGAGACTGGTAAAAGACCTTGGGTATCGGTTGAAAATCCAAATATTTACGTTGATGTTCATATAAGCCATAATGTATGTACAATCTCACTTGATAGTTCAGGTGAGTCGTTGCACAAACGTGGGTATAAAGTTGGAGCTGATAAAGCACCAATAAATGAAGTACTTGCCGCTGGTATGATTGCACTTTCAGGATGGAAGTGTGATTGTGATTTTTATGATCCAATGTGTGGATCAGGTACGATTCCAATTGAAGCAGCAATGTTGGCAATGAATATTCCTTCGGGCTATTATCGAAAAGAGTTTGCCTTTATGAATTGGGAAGGTTACGATGAAACCCTCTGGGAACAGATCAAACAAGAGGCTAATGATAATTTAAAGGAGCATGAGCATAATATTTTTGCTTCTGATAGATCTGAGAAAGCTATGGGTATTTCAAAACGTAACTTTAAACATGCTGGTTTACATAAAGATATCACTGCTAAAGTTGCTTATTTTGATAGTTTGGTACCTGAGAATAAAGGAATCCTAATAATGAATCCTCCATATGGAATTAGGATGGAAGAGCGTGGGGAATTACGCGAACTGTATAAAGGAATTGGAAATGTATTAAAGAATAACTTTATTGGATTTAATTCATGGATTATAAGTCCTGACTTTGATTCAGCAAAATTTATTGGACTTCGTCCTTCACAGAGAATTACTTTATATAACGGACCTGTTGAAACCAAGTTTATGAGATTTGAAGTATATGAGGGTAGTAGAAGGTACGGAGATAAAGAAAAGGAAGGCTGGGTAGATAACAATAAAGTAAAATCCGGCAGTAGGGATGAATTTCCAAAGAAAAGAGACGATTTTAAGAAGCGTGATGATGATAGAAAGCCACGAAGTTTTGGAAGCTCAGACGATAGAAAATTCAAGAAGAGGGAAGAGGGTTCATTTGATAGATCAGATAATAAATCAGAGGATAGAAGTAAGAGATACGATCGTGACGAAAATGATAATGAAAACCGTCGTGAAGTAATTAAAGAAAGAAGTCAGGATTTTGAAAGACGAATGGAATCACTTCGAAGATTTACAAATTCAGATAATAAAACTCCTGAGAAAAAGCGTACTCGTAAGAGAATTACCAAAAAACCACCAGAAAAAGATAATACAAAGGATTAGATTACCTTATCATTGTAACAGTACCTTTTTCTGATATAATTCCTGTTCCAGGTGAGCCATAGGATACTTTCCAGATATATACTCCCATGGGTAATAGTTTACCTTTATAGTCACCATTCCATCCATCATTTTGATCAAATGTTTCAAAAATTAATGCACCATTTCGGTTAAATATCTGCATTTTGAAATCTGAGAGCGGGGCAGAGGTAACCACTCTAAAATCATCATTTAGTCCATCATTATTGGCTGTGAAAGCATTGGGAATGCCCACATTATAATCATAAATAATAACAACTTCTTTTTCTGCACAAGCACTAATACCGCACTGGTTAATCCAGTAAGCATAATAAGTTGTAGTGATATCAGGTCGTATTATCTCCAATGGATTACCTGTATGGATAGTATCACCATAACAGCTGTTCGCACTCCATATAAGCTCATCACCTGATCCTCCAATAGCATTCAACTCAATGGGAATCTCATCAGTATAATTTATTGTGTCATAACTTGATGTAATGCTTGTAACAGGAAATGATAGCTCATTAACCAATGCCTCTCCATCGCTTAAAATCATATCAGGTTGCATTCCAGGTTCATTGGTAATACTGCTTGTTTGTTGATTCCAACTTATGGAGGATGCGCCATCAGTAGTGCCAACAAAAAGAATTTCAAATATCTCTCCATTGGGAATTGAAATTCCTTGAGATGAGTTCCAATCTACTATTATACTACCTCCCGATTCTTGAATAGTAATATTATTTATTAAATCATTATTGATATTAATTAATGATATATAATTAACTATTGAGTTGTCGTAATCTATGACCAGACTAAAGTCAATAATTTGTAAAAAATTCTGGACAATGCAGTCAATGGAAATAGTGTCCCCTTCACATGCTTCATCATTACCAAGAGTACTTATAAAATCAGGTGAATCTGTAACACTAAGCAAAGCTGAATTACTCGTAAGTTCATTACAATGTCCATCTGTAATACAGTGGTATATATTGCCATCCATGGAATTGTCAACTGGGCTAATGGATAGAATTGGCGTATTCGATCCTGAATATTCACTTCCATCTATAGTATTGGTCCAGGTACTTCCCATATCTAAGCTAACTTGCCATTGATAGTTATTGGCATTATTTGCTGTAACGGAGAATGTAGCTGATGATCCTGAAATTTGAGTAATATCCAACGGTTGAATTGTAATTTCTGTTAGAGGCATCACTGTAATCTTATTTGATGAAGATATCGCATTATATCCATCATCAACAGTCACAAAATACTCTGTTGTTACCACAGGAGAAACAGTTAGTTGTGTTTCAGGACCAATATGTAAAAACCCTAGTGGACTTGATGTCCAGGAGATAGTATAATCTTCTGTTCCACCAGAAACATTAACAGTCAATTCAGTATTCTGATTTTCACAAATTGTATCTTCAGAAGCTGTAAATGAAAGAATGGTTAATGGACCGCCATCAACAACAATTGTTATGGAATCTATTGATGAACAATTACTGATATCATCTATTACATTTAGAAAGTACTTGGTTGTTTGTTCTAGAGGTATCGTTTGTGGGTCCAGTATTGTTGCATCTTCCAGCATTGTTTGGGGTGACCATGTGAATTGTGTATTTTGAGGACTTGAGATTATTCCATGGAGTATTGTATTTGTTCCATATAGTATAGTTGTTTGATCAGCAAGTATGTCAATGTCAGGGCTCTCAACAACTTGGGTGTTGTTATATGAAGTGTTTGATATACAGCCATTGTCGACCCATAGACTAATTGTTTTTATTCCTGGAGTAGTCCATTGAATATCATAAGGCCCTTGTCCTGATCCAGAAATAATAATGGCGTCAGCTCCAAAGTCCCAATTATATGTAGCTGACGATGATGCATTTCCTGTATATTCAACATTGACAATATCGGATAAGCATGTTATATCTGCAGTGCTGAAATCTGATGTAGGTATATCTTCAACAGTAACTATACAAACATCAGAATCTTCTTCTATTTCGTATAATGCAATATCATCAATGGCGAAGTCATTTCCCATGCCTGAAGCTATTGCTGTAGTGTTTACTATTCTAATTACAGCAGAAGTTGAAGATCCCGAGTTCCAAGTATAAAAAAACTGACCCCATGTACATAAAGATGAAGTAGCACTGTAAGTTCCAATATTAGTACCATTTATTTCAAACTTGAAGTTGGCACCAAACATGGGAATTGACCATACCATACTTGTTATCCAAGCTGAGAACTCATAATTTGTGTTGGGTGAAATATTTGTAACAGTGGTTTCGTAAAGTGTGTTATTACTAAATTCATCTCCGTTTACAACCATCATATTACCACTTCCTGTTGTATGGTCACCACAAGACGGAAAGCTATTATGCAAGAAACTTGGATTAGAATTTATCCCATAAATACCATCAGGTGGAGAAACATTAAGGCAGTCATTTTGATCACAATAATCATAATTACTTGTAAAGCCTGTATTCCCTTGTTCAAAGTCGCCATTATCCACCAGATTTACATCCGTAACATTGCTTCCAGTTAGGGTATAAGTAGTTGTAACTGATGGTTGAACTGTTGGTGTAAGCACATTAGGGTTGCTTATGGATGGGTCCATAGGGACTGAAGTCCAAGTATATTCCCAGCCACTAGGTCCTGCACCTTCCAATTGAGTGGGTTGACCATCACAAACAGATTTATCGGGACCGGCACTTACCTGGCCAAAAGAATAATATCCGAAAGTTAGTATTATAATGATGCTCAATATGCCCTTCATTGACCTCTCTGAAAATTTTTCTAAAAATAATCTAATTCCTGAATACAAAACTGCCCCTTACAACATTGATAGAAGTAAGGGGCAGTAAAAGATTTTTTATCAATTACTTTTTTAATTCTTCACCAAAGAATTGATAGAACCAAGTGATAGTTTCAATACCATTGTAGAAATTCACAACAGGGTAGTTTTCATTTGGTGAGTGAATTGCATCAGATTCTAATCCAAATCCAATAAGAACTGATTTTGTTCCTAATTTGTCCTCAAAAGTTGAGATTATTGGAATACTTCCACCACTACGCATTGGAACTGGTGTTTTGTCATAAACCTTCTCCATTGCTTTTTCTGCAGCTTTATAGGCAGGTAGGTCTATTGGGCAAACATATGCTTGTCCACCATGTAATGACTCAACCTTAACTTTTACTGATTTAGGAGCAATGTTAGCAAAATGCTCTTCAAACATCTTAGCGATTTTCACATTGTTTTGGTCTGGAACCAAACGAGTAGAGATCTTCGCAAATGCTTTTGAAGGTAGTACTGTTTTGGCACCTTCTCCAGTGTAACCACCCCATATACCACATACATCAAATGATGGACGAATACCTGTTCTTTCTATGGTTGTGTAACCAGCTTCTCCACCAAGTTCTTCAACGTCAATAGCTTTCTTATATTCATCAACACTGAAAGGTGCTTTATTTAGCATTACTCTTTCTTTCTCAGTTGCTACAAGCACATCATCATAGAAACCGGGCATTGTTATTTTACCTTCATCGTCAGTCATGGATGCAATCATTTTTGCCAATACATTGATTGGATTTGCAACTCCACCGCCAAATAGTCCTGAATGTAAATCTCTGTTTGGTCCTGTTACTTCAACTTGCCAATAAGCAAGACCACGAAGTCCGGTTGTTATGGATGGAATATCTTCAGCAATCATTCCTGTATCTGATACCAATATAATATCTGCTTCAAGCATTTCTTTATGCTCATCACAAAATGCACCAAGACTTACGGATCCGATCTCTTCTTCACCTTCAATCATGAACTTAACATTTGTTGTTAGTGCATCGTTTTTACAAAGAGCTTCGAATGCTTTTATATGCATAAATCCTTGTCCTTTATCGTCATCAGCTCCACGTGCGAAAATTTTACCATCACGTATCTCAGGCTCAAATGGTGGAGTATCCCATAGTTCGATAGGATCAACTGGCATCACATCATAGTGAGCATAAACAAGAACTGTTGGAAGTGCAGGATCAATTATCTTTTCACCATATACAACCGGATTTCCAGCAGTTGGCATAATCTCTGCTTTGTCAACTCCAGCTTTCAATAGGCTTTCTTTATAGTAATCTGCCATTTTTAGCATATCTCCCTTATGAGCTGATAATGATGAGATTGAAGGAATACGAATTGCTCCAAACAATTCTTCCATAAATCGTTCTTTATTATCTTCAATAAACTGTTTTACTTTTTCCATTTTCTCTATTTAAAATTTTAGGGTGTAAAGTTAATAAGATAAACCGAAAATGTATTATTTATTGTTTGGTTTAAAGGATGAAATTAGATTAATAGGTATTTTTGAGTAGTTATTTTATAACAAACCCGTTTTGATTCATCGGTGGAACATGCTGTGTGTAGACTCTTGTGACCATTGCTCTTTGGGGACCTAAATGACACCAGTCGATGAAAGTTTTTAAGTTTTCTTCTTCACCTTCGGCTTCAATGTACACACTTCTGTTTGGTTTGTTTTGTACAAATCCTGAAATGTTCAATTCAGCAGCTTTTTGTTGGGTATAGTACCTAAATCCAACTCCTTGAACTCTGCCGGTTACTGATATTAAGGCTGCTTTAGTTTTTTGAGTCATTAGTACTTTTTGATAAGTAGGTATTACCTTTGATTAAATTAAAACCCTATTCTTTTCGTTATTATGGAGTTAGTTTTCTCAAACAGCTGATCAGGTAAGAGTTTACGCCATTCTATTTCATTGAATTCTCCGCTAAATGATATGAAATAATCAATATTAGCAGCCTCAAATTCCTTAATAACAAAGTCCCTGAAATTTATTCCTACAATCCAGCCATCGCCGATGCTGCTAAACCATTCTTCATAATAATCATTGGAGTCAGCATGGAAGTTTAATATATTTTCACCAATTAGAATAAAGTGTATTATATCATTTTCAAGAAGTGTTTCAATGACATCGCGATATAGAAACATAATATCATTATAGAGTAAATCGTTCCATTCTCCCAAAAGTTCTATGATGCAATATTGTTGGTCATAATTCACCATTATAATTTTTACAAAAAGAGTTTGAGAACCAAATTCGTCCCATTGTGGGTGAATAAGATGATCATAAATGGAATTGGTAAAAGCGAATTCACTATACTCACGATTATAAAATGGTGAGTCAGGATCCTGATCGGATACATAAAGATCTCTCCAATGATAATATGGTTCTATTGAGTGCATTAGAATATTCTGGATAGATAATAACCAAGAAAAGCCAATGATATCCCAAATATATTCGTTGCTAATATGTATGTAATGAGATACTTAACACCTCCTTCTTTGCTAAGGTTAAAAACATCAAAGGCAAAGGTTGAGAATGTTGTAAAACTACCAAGGATACCAACAAATATAAATAATCGATAGCCTGGTGCCAGATAGAATTTGTTGAGGATTCCCCATAGAAAACCGATTAGAAATGATCCTATGAGATTAACAGCCAAGGTTGCCCAAGGAAATGTATTGGTTATTGATTTTTCATAAATAGTGAAGATTAAGTACCGTAGCACTGCACCAATACTTCCACCAATCGCAACTGCAAGTAGTTTTTGAATCATATTGCAAACTTTAATCCGGGCATAGTTTTAAGTTTGTCATATAATGTTTCCAACTGCAGTTTGCTAACTAAAGTAACCTGGTAATTATAACTTGTATAAGTACCCTTTGAACTAGCTTTTCTATCTAAATACTTGTTTTTAATCTCAAGACTATTCAGAACCTCAACAATTTTTTCTTTATTACCATCATCAGTGCTTGTTTTATCCATAACGGCTTTTAACTGAAATGTAACCGGGAATTCAATCTTTGCATTTGCAAGATCTTTATTCCCATTATTAGAACCTCCGTTATGAGGAGCTTTAAGTGCTGTCATATTCTGTTTATAATTTGAATATTAGGTTAATTCTCCCCCATCTAAAATCATATGCATTTGTGAATTCAGGAGAAAGATAGAAACTATGTAATTCCAGTCCCAGACTATTATAATACATTGCAAATCCAATACTGGCATTAAGCACAACTCGATTAATCTCAGTACTCGATAAAGTATACGTGTCATTTTTCCCAAACAAACTGCCTTGAAGAGTTGCATCATAGAGAACAAAATTGGTTTTTCCTTGCATAAAGAACCAATACTGCAAATTATTGTTACTTACAGAACTTCCTCTGTATATGGGCGAGAACCTTCCTATTCTAAAGTAAATACCTCCATATATATTGTTAAATATTGTACCAAGATGCCCTCCCGTTACAACATTGAATTCAAAATTTGTGTTGCTAATTAAACTCTTCTCAAGGTCAACCGCATAATCAATCACAACACTGTTGTTAATTTGATTATTCCATCCAACAGGCTCAATATCATGTATGGATGATTGTACCACTCCTCCCATGGATGCCGGACCTAGTACTCCAAAATTCAAACTGCTTTTTATTGAAAATTTCCTGTTAATACTGTAACTTTCACGTATTTGACCTATGGTTAGATAGGCAGAAAATGGTCTGTCGCCCATTCGTATTTCTTCAACGTCAGGATTAGTTGGAGTGTAAATATTTTGCACCAAAGAAAATCCATATAGATCGATATCTGAAGTTTTAATTCCAATTAGTAATTTAGAAAGTGGTGAATTTGATGCAAAAGGATTAATCAATTCAATTTTTACTCCATTTGTATAATAATAATCAGTGTTGTTAAAGATGTCATTATCAAATGTAACTTTCAGTAATCTTGATTGATTAGATATTGTCTTTTCGTAGAAATAAAGATCTGCCTTTTGTTTGGAATCTTTATTTTCTATACCGATGGTTTGTGTATTCCTTAGAGTGATATCTTCAATGTTTGAATAAACAAATTCACCTATTTCATTAGAAATACTAGAGGTATAGATAATAATTGTTTCTGGAACTTTACCTTGAATTGTGTTTGTTTGCCTACTATGTAGAGGTGTTTGCAGATATTGTTTTTTAACGGTTGATGTGTTTTTATATTCACTTGTCGACTTGGTTTCATTTGTTGATCCATTATTATCACATGCAGAAATCAATACCAAAAATGATATTAATAACACTGAAAATGAAAATTTATGAAGCCAATTCATGATACAAAAGTAAGGAATTGATTTTATTTGTGAAAAATGAAAATTATCGAACTATCACAAATAGTTTACTAATTTATAATTGCAAAGTCTGAGATTAGAAAATCCTTGGATACTTTGCGGGATTATACTCATGCATCATATTATATACACTATCGAAAACATCCTCAGCATTGGGGTTTGAGAAATAATCACCATCAGTACTATATGCAGCACGATGTGCTTTTGCTGTTAATGTCTTTGGTTGTGAATCAAGGTGATAATAACCACCATGATCTTCCAATACTATCTGCATCATATATGCAGTTGCCCCTCCGGGAACATCTTCATCAAAAAATAGCACTTTGCTAGTTTTCTTTAATGACTCAACTATAGTCTTGTTTATATCAAATGGAATTAGTGAGCGTACATCTATCAATTCAACACTAATATTAAATCCTTCAAGTTGTTTAGCAGCATCCTCTGCAATTCTAACACATGAACCGTATGTGACTATTGTTACATCAGTACCTTCAGAAACAATTTCAGGTTGACCAATTGGAGTTCTAAATTCCCCTAAGTTTTCGGGCTTAGGTTCTCTCAATCTGTAACCATTAAGAGGTTCTATTATCAATACAGGCTGATCAGATTCAAGATAAGCATTGTAAAATCCTGCTGCATCTGTCATACTTCGTGGTACAGCAATATGTACTCCTCTAATTGAATTGATAACCATACTTAATGGTGAACCTGAATGCCAAATACCCTCAAGCCGGTGACCTCTAGTACTAATAATCATTGGAGCTTTTTGCCCGCCTCTGGTACGATAATGAGTGGTTGCCAAATCATCACTTAATACCTGAAGACCATATAGCAAGTAGTCAAAATATTGTATTTCTGCAATTGGACGTAACCCACGTAGTGCCATACCTAATCCCTGTCCAATTATGGTTGCTTCTCTGATTCCTGTGTCAAAAATCCTGTTTTCGCCATATTTTTCCTGTAGACCTTCATAAGTTTGATTTACCCCACCGATTTTTCCAACATCTTCACCAAATGCAACCACAAGAGGGTTGTTACCAAAGATATGATCAAAGTTGTCACGCAATATTTCTCTTCCCGGAACCAATTCAGAATCTTTATTTATTATTGGTTTAACACTTTGAATATTAAGAGCTGATAACTCAGATTCACTATATAAATGGGAACTATATCTCTTACTAAATTCGGCCATTTCCACATTTAACCAATTTGTTACGTTGGTTTTAAGTGAGTTTTCAGGGTTTGAGCAGCTATTGCAGATTAATCGAAGTATTTTTTTTGCAGATGAAATTATATCCTTATAAATAGGTTCGCCAATTTTTTTAAGTTCTTTTTTAATAGCATCAATTTCACTGGTTTGAGCACATTGACATGTTGTAATATCTACCAGGTTAAGGAATTCTTTTTTCTTTGCAATGATTGGTTTTAAATAATGATTCCATGCATTCTTTCTCGCCTGACGAACTCTTTTTGAAGCTTCTTTCTCTATTGCGTCAAGTTCTTCGGCAGTTGAAATACCTTCATCAAGAATCCACTGTCGCATACTTAGAATGCAATCTCTTTTTGTTTCTTCTTCAAGTTGTTTCTTTGATTTATATCTTTCGTGAGAACCTGATGTGGAATGACCTTGCGGCTGGGTACAATCGGTAATATGGAATATTGTAGGAGTTTGATCTTTTCTGCAGACATTTATACCTTCTTCGTAAAGATTTACCAAGTTGATATAGTTGCCACAGCTTTCCTTATAAATATTATAACCATTGGTGTTCTTTTCTCTTTGAAATCCCTTTAGTATTTCACTAATATTACTCTTTGTGGTTTGATAACTATTGGGTACAGAAATCCCCCATCCATCATCCCAAACAGATATTGCAAGAGGTACTTCCAATACTCCGGCTGCATTTACAGTTTCAAAAAAGTGTCCTTCTGATGTTGAAGCATCACCAATTGTTGCAAATACTACTTCATTACCATTGTCACTGAAGTTGGAGAAACTAGATAGATCATCATTGGCCTTGAAATGTTTCGAAGCAAGCGCAAGACCAAGTGCTCTTGGCATCTGACTTGCGGTGGGGGATGAGTCGGCAGAAGAGTTAGGCTGCTTTGTTAGATCCAGCCAATTACCATTTTCATCAAGTGAACGCGTTGCAAAATGATTATTCATCAATCGACCACCAACACCTGGGTTTGCAGAAGGATCGGTGTCACCATATAATTCTGCAAATATCTCTTCAAGAGTCATCATACCTGTTGCAAGCATAAAGGTTTGATCACGATAATAACCTGATCGCCAGTCACCATTTTTAAAGGCTCTTGCCATTGCTAACTGTGGGACTTCCTTGCCATCACCAAAAATTCCAAACTTGGCCTTTCCAGTTAGTACTTCACGACGACCTAGTAAACTAGCTTGTCTGCTTTCATTTGCTAAGCGGTAATCGGTAAGTATTTCTTCAGTTGTTAGTGTATATTTCTTTTTCGTCTTCTTATTGGTATTCATGGGCTCTATTTGATTCAATTGTTTAATGGCCAATGGAGTAGCCAGTAAATTGTTGTTTAGCAACCTAGTGCGATTTCTTTTTGTAATAATAGTACTACGTTTTCTCATCGATGGATTTAAATAAAAGTGGCTAAACTGCTTTTTGCAAAGGTAATTAAATTGATTCTAAATAAAAACCATTAGAACTCAATCTTAATTCCAACAGGGCAATGATCTGAACCTATTACTTCTGGCAATATAAATGCATCTTTAACCAAATGAGCAATACTTTCACTTACTAAGAAGTAGTCAATTCTCCACCCAATATTTCTGGCCCTAGCATTGAATCTATAACTCCACCAGCTGTATGCAACTTTTTTAGGATATTTCATCCTGAAGGTATCCACAAATCCATTTTTAAGAAAATTATCCATACCATCTATTTCAGTTTGAGTATATCCTGCGGTTTTGTTGTAATTGTTTTTAGGATTGGCTAGGTCGATTGGTTGATGTGCAACATTAAGGTCACCACAGAGAATTACCGGTTTTTTCTCTTCCAGAGCTTTAAGATATGATAGAAAGTCAATATCCCATTGCCTTCTGTAGTCGAGTCTTACAAGTTCAGAACCAGAGTTGGGTACATAAACATTTACGAGATAGAAATCGTTATATTCAGCCGCAAGTACCCGACCTTCTTGATCATGATTATCAAGCCCTATATCTGGAGTTACTTTTATTGGTTCCAACTTACTCATTATCGCCGTACCAGAATAGCCTTTTCTAACAGCCGAATTACTTTTAAAATGATATCCCAAATCAACCAGTACTGGATGTACCTGATCATCCTGTGCTTTTGTTTCCTGCAGACAAAGAATATCAGTTTCCATACCTTCAACGATGCTGCCAAATCCTTTTTTCTCAACTGCGCGAATGCCATTCACATTCCACGATATTATTTTTAGCTCCATAATATTTTCTTTATTTAACTACAAAATTAATTTTTATACTCAAATATCAGATTGTAAGAAGCTCTTCATTTTTTACTAATTTTGAACAACTCAAAAACCCTTGGCTATGAAACTCAATATAAAGCCGTTATTTTTTACTATTATTTGCATATTCCTATATGGAAATATTAATGCACAAGATTATTATTCGAAGGTGTATTTTAAACAAGGATCTTCGGTGTTAGCTAGCTCTGTAACTGGTACATTTGATGATTCCTATGTAATTGCCGGAGATTATAACGGTAGTAACCTTTTGTTTAAAGTGGACTCAGATGCTAATCTGCAATGGAATATTGAATTTGGCAGCAACTATGATGTAACCGGACAAGTAATTGAACTAAGAGATTCAACATATTTATTCGCTACTGATTATTTTGTTGAAGAACTCGATTACTCTGTACTTTCCTGCCTAAATTTCGATAGCAATGGCGATACTCTATGGAGTACAACAACTTCACTAGGTAATTATGTTGATGTTTTTTCTGTTGAGCAAACTCAGGACAATGGATTTATTATTGGAGCTAAATTAAAATACTCATCAACACCTCCATATTACAGTATAGCAATTGTTAAGTTAGATGAAAGTGGCACTCTCATTTGGGCAAAATCCTTTGAAGCCGGAACTCATAGTAATGATGTTTTTTCAGTGAAACAAATATTAGGAAATGGTTATGTTGTAGTGGGGACTATTAATGATCGTGATCCATATACAACGAAGGCATTTTTAATGAGGTTAGATAATGATGGAGCGTCGCTTTGGTCGAAAACATATCAATCACTTGAAATGGAAAACAGTCAAGGATTCGAAGTGCTTATTGAAAATGATGGATTCTTACTTTCAATAATCTCAGATTGGAAGACACATGTTATTAAGACAGATATTAATGGTGAGGTTGAGTGGGCGAATTACTACAATACATGGGGCGAAATGGATATGTATGCTGCTTCGAAAAAAAGAATTTTTAAATCAAGTGATACATCTTACGTGGTTTTTGTTCCTGATTATTTGTTTGAAATAAACAAAACAGGAGAACTAATGTGGTCGACATATTATTTCACATATTTGACAGATGTTGCATTATCAAGTGATGGTGGGTTTTTGGTTGTTGGTAACGGACCTATACTCGGTGTTGATAAAATTCCATTTGATCCTCAGATCGGCCTTATAAAAACTGATAAATTCGGACAAACTGATGAGCTTTGTAGTGGACATGAGAATATTTATTATGATACTGCTACCATATTAAGCAGCCCTGTTTCATTTTCCAGTGAATCCATAGGAATGCAGGTGAATTATCAGATTGAAATAACTACACAGGCAATAAATGTTGAAGATAACTCCTGTGTTGCTTTTATTGGTTCCACAGATGAAGTCCAACAGCATTCCAAATTTGAAGTATTCCCAAATCCTTCATTTGGTATTATTCATATTAAATCAAGAGTTGGCAATTTAGCTAGTACCTACAGATTACTAAATGCTATTGGTGTTGAAATATTGGTTGATCAGGTAGTTGGTTCAAATTGGACAATTGACTTTTCTGACAGAGCTGAAGGGATTTTCTATTTGCAGATATCCACCGATAGTGATACCGAAACTCATAAACTTGTATTAGTGAAATAAAAATTATCTGCTAGGTATAGAGCTCTTCTTTAAGTATGTTTTGCATCTGAGTTCAACATTGGCTTTAATGTTCTCAAAGAAAAAATCATAATCATATTTATGATAACATTTTGCCCCCATTGACATATTAATATTTTTCATAACCTTTGGTGAAGGCTCAGGAATTTCAAGTCCGCCATAACTGTTTATTCTTGCAGAAGTAAAATGATCAATTTCAACATTTGTATTATCGTTGTATAGTATCCAAGCTCCATCATTCAATTTTGCATTGAAGTTAACAGTGTCACTTGTCCATGAAAGAGGGTTGGTACATACTGCTCCTTTATATAGTACCGGAGAGTTACCACCAACTCCAATGGTATTCCAAACTATTATACTGCCTACTTGATCAGAAGATGTAGATAAGGGAATACCAATATTGCTAATTATTTCATCAGTAAATGTCCAACCAGGCATATAGGCAGCTACCAGTTTCTCTTTATTAATGATGTCTGGATCATTAAGTATAATTAGTTGAAGTACATATGATCCCTGACTATGGCTGGCTATTATAAATGGTCTACCATTATTAAAGTTTGTCAGGTAATAATTAAACGCAGCTAATACATCATTAACTGGAGTTTTAATGTATTCCGTTCTCTTAGCTTCTGACATCGATAGTACTTCAATATTTACTTGTCTATATCTTGGAGCAAACACATTGCAGTTAGAAGAAAACGCCGAAGTCATGCGATCAATTGAGTAAAGATCAGTATCACTATTTAGTTTTTCATTATTTAAATCCGCCAGATATTGACCATTTGCTGGTGGACCGTAAGTTGTTGGATGTACAAAAAACACATCGATTTCATGTTCAATTGAATCACTGATAACAGACCAATAGTTTCTATTTGAGTAATCTATTTTGTTGGAATTATTTTGACCAAGCATATTAGATACTGATATAATCAAGGAAATAATGATTAGGTTAATATTTAACTTCACTATATTAATTATTTAAGGTATTAGAGTAACAACAAATATAATATAAAACACAATTTCTTAGGTTATATTATTTAGTTGGTTATTCATTTATAATGATTTAATATGTAAGTTTGACAATTAATTAGGTACGTAAATGGCTAAAATTATAAATATCTCAGAAGCAGTAACTATAGCTCTTCATAGTGTTATCTTAATTGCAAAAAAAAATGGTCAACAAGTAAATGTTAACTATATTGCTAATGCTACTGAAAGTTCAAAATTTCATATTGCTAAGGTTCTTCAAAAATTAGTTAAAGATGGTTTTTTGGGGTCAAATAGAGGACCTTCTGGAGGTTTTTATTTAATTGATGAACCAAAAGAAGTAACCCTTTTGCAGATATATGAATCTGTGGAAGGAAGAATAGTTGTTTCCAAATGTCCGATGGGAAAAGAAACCTGTCCGCTTGGCACTTGTGTTTTTGAAGATATGACAATGAAAATGACAAAGGAATTCAGAGACTATCTTGATTCAAAAACACTTGCTGATTATATGATTAAAGAAGATTCCTAGAATGAATATCTAAAAGCAACGCTAAAGTTTCTTCCCGGTGCTGTGATTCCTGAAGAATAAGATCTATACCTATAATTCATAATATTATCAACACCAAAAGTGGTGACAAAATTTTCACTAATCTGATAACTTCCTTTTAAGTTAAGTGTCCACCATGATGGTGAATAAGCATTTCCATTTGCATCTTTAGCATATAAGTATGCTTTGTCCCTTTCGCTAGGAGCAAGGTTATTGTAACTTACCTCAGTATTGTAAACAGCACCTATGGATATTTTAAACCTAGCATTATTATATGTCAGGTAACTACTTCCATATACGGGAGGAACGTGCCGTAGTGTTTCACCAGAATCATCGGTTCCTTTAATTACTGTTAAAGTTGTGTTGAAAGCCAGGAACTTTAAAAACTTAATATCAAAAATGGCACTTCCTCCATAAATATTTGCACTTCCTGCATTTACAACAGCTTGTACTTTGCTAAGCTCTCCATCGTAATATATGGAATCCATACCATTGATAGTAAAGTCTTTTCTTACCATGGCATCAACCAAGTATGAGTAAAATGCAGTTAATTCTATTTTTGCAATGCCATCAAACTTTCTAATAATTCCAAAATCAATATTATATAGATATTCTGGCTTTAGGTTTTCGTTAGGAACAACAACATTACCTGGTTCAGAATCAAATATTTTAGCTACGTCATCAAGGTTCGGGGCTCTAAATCCGGATGATAGGTTAATGTTATATTGCCATTCTCCCGGATGATAGACTAATCCAATACTTCCTGTTATTGCACTGTTTTTTAGAGATATACTTGTATATGGTAATTGGTAGAATGTTGTATCTTCAAATTTTGATTGCAAACTAACATAGGAATATCTTACCCCAGTTAAAAATGTTAAAGGAACTTTTGTGAAATTCTTTTTATAGCTCAAGTAGGCACCAGCCTGAAAGAAGTCGCTGCCACCATCAGGGTATCTACTTGATATAGTATTAGTTTCCTGAGTTCTGATGTTTTTTTCAATACCACTGGAAGCCACATTGTTATAAACCAACTCCATTCCATAATAAATGAAATTGCTATTCTTGAATGTTTTATCAAAATCTGTATTAAGTGAAAATATATCTACCTGCTCATCTCTTTGTCTTAGCCAATCATTCTTGTACTTACGATCCTTTCTTCCTTCTTTAACATTCTGATACCCCAATGTAGCTGTAGCATTATCATACCAAGATGCATTATTGTGAAGATTTATAGTTAAACGATTCATCAGCCATTGTTGGGGTTCGTAATTCCAAACAGCGTATTTCAATTCATTATCTGCATATTGTAACAATCTATCATAACGTGGGACAGCTGAAGCTTTTGACATATACAATCCATATTCCCAGTCAACATTTTTACTGAATTTATGGCCTACTTTGGTCATTATATTAAGTTGGTCATATCCACTATGCCTTTGGATCTCAGGATCAGAATTTGCAATTATAGTATCGTTACCATCAATAATATCCACATATTCTGGTCTGAGATTATACTCATTATGCATGCCACCCATCTTCAAATCATCGAATTTGCTGTAGGATATACTTGCCATGAAAGCCCATTTGTTATTGGCTATATTGAAATTGGCATTTAGAGTGCGTTCGAAATTGGCTGAAGCTAGACGTGCAAGTGCTCCTCCGGAACTTTCCATTTTTTCGCCTTTGCTAAATTTTGGCGCAATTGTATGGAAATCAATAACGCCACCAAGTGCATCACTACCGTAGATATTAGTTCCAGGTCCAAAGATTATCTCAGCATTTTCAACACTGTTTACATCAGCTTGTAGCACATTATGTAGATTTCCACTTCTGTAAATTGCATTATTCATTCTTACACCATCTACCACTAAAAGAACTCTGT
>CALCGQ010000158.1 GCA_937901015.1 uncultured Bacteroidota bacterium
ATTTCACCTATAAGGTAAGCTTCAGGATTAACCGATTTAACAAATTTGTAATAATCACGCCAGAATCCCATACCAATTTGATCTGCAACATCTAATCTATATCCATCGATACCTTTTGAAACATCGCCATTTGGAGCAAGCCATCTTCTGGTAACTTCATATATATGTTTCTTTGCTCCTTCATTTATGTTTCCTTCATAAGGATTGCCATGATGTCTTTCAGTTGTAACATCAACTTTTTTAATTTCAGGTAAACTTTTGTAGCCAACCCATGCTAAATAATCAAATTCATTATCTTCTGTATCTGGGTTGTCAAACTCCTTAATATCATACCAGCTGGCGAATTTGGAGTCTTCTTGATTTTCTATAATATCTTTAAAAGCAGAAAACTCAACTCCTGTGTGATTCCATGAATAATCAACAATAACTCTTATCCCTCTTTTGTGAAGTTCATCAACAAGTTTAAGAAATAGTTTATCAGCCGAAGTCCATTTCCATGTTGATGGATCGCTTAAGTCTTCTGAAGCAATAATTTCATTATCACCTAATGGATCAGGACCAAAATTTACATCAATATGACGCCAGTTTCTTGCATCAAACTTATGTAGTGATGGTGCATCATTAATGGGATTGAAATAGATGGCTGTTATACCAAGATCTTCTAAGTAATCCAATTTATCCAGCACTCCTTGTAAATCACCACCATATCTTCTATGTTGAAGATTTGAATAGAAATTTCCACCTAGGTATTTTGCCCAATCTTCTGGTTCATACCAGTTAGTATTCCATGGAGTAATTGACCAATTTTCCGGTACATCTATGAAATTACTTGCTGCATAAATGTTTTCAGGGGTTGGGTCATTTGTGGGATCTCCATTATTAAAACGTTCTACAAATATTTGATACCATATTTGCTCTTTTGACCATTGGGGTGGTTGATTATTATTATCTTTTTGATCAGTTATTGAAGTGCAGCTAGAAATAATAATTGCCAAAAAAATTGGGATTAGTTTTTTCATTCTATTAAGTTTGGTAACAAATTTACATAAAAAAGCCGCATTGCTTTGTTAGCAATACGGCCTCCTTTAATTTTGGTTCAATCTAATTCTTAACGAATTTCGATGATTGAGATCCTTTGTCATTAGTAACATTTACAATGTAAACACCTGTTTGAAGGTCAGCAACATCAATAACTACTTTTTCAGTTGTTACTTCAACAGTTCTAACAATTCTTCCGGTAGCATCGAATACATCAATTTGACTTACATCTGAAGTATTGTCAATGTTAAGAATTGTAAGTACTGGGTTTGGATACATGCTGTAAGCAAACTCATTAGGCTCATTAAAGATTCCAGCTGGTTTCTCAGCCCAGATATCATCAAAAGTAATAGCAATAGTATCAGTAACTACTTCTCTATTTGGATCACCTGTCCATTCGCCATTATCCCAACTTGGAGCACCATCAATAACTCTAAAATACTTATACATATGAGTTCCAGGGTATAGTAATAATGTAATAGTATAATTAACATCATCATCAGAAGTCATCATATATGGACTTAAAGTTCCTGGTTGTGCCCAGCCATTAGCTAGATCACCACCAATATAAATAGCATCAGTTGCTGGATCAAATGGATCAGCTCCTGTCATGTCAACGTTAAAAGTAACATCGCGTGGTTTATTAGCCCATACATTATCAAGGGTAGCATCACCAGTGATGTAGATTTTACGGTTTGGATCACCTGTCCATTCACCGAAATCCCAACTTGCAGCACCATCAATTACTCTGAAATATTTGTACATAACTTCACCTGAGTCGATTGTAGCTGTAAATGTATAAACCATAGATCCTACTTCTAAAGGTTCCATTTTATACATTACATCTGTACCTGGTTGTGCCCAACCAGCAAATGAACCTGACATATAAATTTCATCTGTTGCTGGATCAAAAGGATCTGCATCAGTCATGTCAACTGTAAATGTGATTGCATACTGTGTTTGTGCCATAACATATGTTCCCATTAAAAAGAACATAGCAACAGCAAGAAATTTTAAAGTAGATTGTTTCATAATACTTATCATTTAGTTAATAAAAATTTTTTAAGGTCACCGATAATTTGGTATATAACCACACAAAAGTAGCTTATAAGTTTGGAAAAACCCAGAATTTGATACTTTTTTTGATTTTTTTAAGAAAACTAAACAATTAAGGACCAGAATGGTCAGATCATAGTAATAACAAACGATTGCGTTACTCTAGCTTGACCCTCGTGTGATAAGCTTTGTTTTGATTACGTGTTTTACGGGTTTGTAATCTATACTATTATTTTTTATTCTATCAAGAAGTATTGTCATTGCTTTTTTGCCAAGGTTGTATCCAAATTGATCAACAGAACTCAACTCCGGGTCAGAAATGGTTGAAATTTTACTATTTTCAAATCCTACAACCTTAAGATCTTCTGGTACTGAAATACCAAGTTTTTGTGCAACTTTCATGACACCTAAAGCAGTTAGATCATTTACCGCAAATATACCATCAGGTCTGTCAACTTTCTTTAGTACACTATTTGAAATTTTAATTGCAGAATCGAAAGTGTCACATGAATATACCAGATTCTTATCATATGTAATACCATGATGCTCCAATGCAGCTACATAGCCATGTAATCGATCTTGGCCTAAGATTAAATGCTGTGGTGCAGAATAAAAGGCTATTCGTTTGCATCCTCTATTAATCAGGTGGTTAACAGCGTCGTATGCGCCGGTGTAATCATCCACAACAACTACATCAGCTTGTAGATCATCAATTGCACGATCATAAAATACCATTGGTATTTCATTATCAATTATCTGTTGGAAATGTGAGAAATCCTTTGTTTCCTTTGAAAATGAAACCAACATTCCGTCCACACGGTTTCCAAGGAGAGTTTGTGTGTTAAGCACTTCTCTCATATATGATTCATTGGACTGAACTACCAGTACATTATAATTATTCTGATATGCAACTTCTTCAATTCCATTGATGATTGTGGAGAAAAAATGGTGCTCAATTTCAGGTACTATTAAACCTATGGTGTTTGTTTTACTATTCTTAAGATTTAAGGCAATGAGATTTGGTTTATATCCAAGCAGCTTAGCAAGCTCCTTAACAGCATTTCTGGTTTTTATACTTATGTCTGGATGATCTTTAAGTGACCTTGATACTGTGGATGGTGATATACCTAATTTCTCTGCAATATCTTTTATAGTAACCTGTCGTTTCATATGGTTTGGTGAGCAAAATTAAATTCTTTGCAAAGTACTTATTTTTTTCTTAAAACTTAATCATCATTTTTAATGAAATTCAATTTGCTTATGATAATAGCGACTTAAGCTGTTTTATATCTAATATCACTACTTTTTTACCCTGTATGCTAATAATTGAATCATGGACCATTTCGCTCATCGATCTACTTAATGAGGGACGTGTAATTCCGAATAAATCAGCTAATTGTGTTTGAGATTGTGGTAGAGTTACCGTATGTGATTTTTGTCGGATATGAAGGTTTAATAAGAAATATGCTATTTTGGCTTTTATGGATTTCAGTTTTAGAAAATTGATTTTCCTGGTTAGAAATTGAGTTTGATTTGATATTAGATTTAAAAAATTAAGCTGAAGCTGATTACAACTTAATAGCGACTCTAGGAAATTAGATTTATTGATCGCCATTATTTCACAATTTGTATTTGCGAAAACTGAAACAGGAAAGTGGCTAATATTTCCAAAAAGGAATCCTGGAGCAAGCAATTTAGGCGCAACCATATCGGTTATCTTGATTGTTTTTCCATTGTAATCCGACATCTCATTACTAATACTACCATCAAGCAATATTAATTGTTGAATTACCGGATCATTGGCATAGGCAATTACTTCTCCCTTATTGTATTTTTTAGTCTGATACCTGAATAGCCTTAAACTATTATTCATTTCCGTTTCATTAAGGCCTTTAAACAGTCCGGCAGCTGCTAACAGTGTTTGCATTTTTTTTCTGCAAAATTATGATATTTCTTGTGTATTGTAACATATGTTACAGGTATTTCAGAAAAAGGGTACTTAAATTTGCAATACTAATTTTAATAATAATTAAATCAATATATAATGAGTATGTTTTGTTATCAATGTCAGGAAGCAGCTAAGGGAATAGGCTGCACTATCAAAGGTGTTTGTGGTAAAGATGAAGAGGTTTCAAACCTACAAGATTTACTAATATATGTTACCAAAGGAGTTTCCATATTAGCAAATATTGGCAATCAGAATAATGTTCAAATTGCTGAGGCTGATAAGTACGTTTTTGAAGCTTTATTTGTAACTATCACAAATGCGAATTTCGATGAAAAAGCAATTATTGCAAAAATTAAAGAAGGTTTTGCTATCCGTGAGATTGTAAAAGCTCGTTTAGTGGTTAAGGGTGTTGGGATTCCAGAAAACCTACATAGTTCAACAAAGTGGATGGGAACCGAAGATGAGTTTGATGGAAAAGCTGCAAAAGTTGGTGTGATGGCAATTGGAAACGAGGATATCAGATCACTTAATGAATTGCTAGTATACGGATTAAAAGGTATGGCAGCTTATGCAGAGCATGCTTCAAATCTAGGTTTTGCAAACAATGATATTTTTGAATTTATGCATCGCGGACTAGCTGCCACAACAGAAGAGCACACTGCTGATGAATTGGTAGCGATGGTTCTTGAATGTGGAAAGTTTGGCGTTGATGTAATGGCACTTTTGGATAAAGCCAATACTGATACTTATGGTAACCCTGAAATTACTGAGGTTAATCTTGGTGTTAAGAATAACCCAGGAATCCTGATTTCCGGACATGATCTAAAAGATATGGAAGCTTTGCTTAAACAAACTGAAGGTACAGGTGTTGATGTATACACGCATAGTGAAATGTTACCAGCACACTATTATCCTGCATTCAAAAAATATGAGCATTTTGTTGGCAATTATGGCAATGCTTGGTGGCAACAAAAAGAGGAGTTTACTTCATTTAACGGACCAGTATTGTTTACCACAAACTGTATAGTTCCTCCATCTAAGTCAGCTACATATAGGGATAGAATCTATACTACTGGTTCATCAGGGCTTAAAGGTGCTACTCATATAGATTTCAATGAAAATGGGGAAAAAGACTTTTCAATAATTATTGAGCATGCTAAAAAATGTGAATCTCCAATTGAAATTGAAACTGGTAGTATT
>CALCGQ010000159.1 GCA_937901015.1 uncultured Bacteroidota bacterium
GGAAGAATTAGAAATTCAATAAAAGAAAAGACCGCTTTATGGGTATTGGCTTTTGGATTCGTAATACTATTAATGTGCTGGTTTGGTGTAAATTACTTACCATCCGCATCAAATAGTGTTCATACCTACTCTCAATAGCCGAAGCTATTTCGGAGCTTTAATCAACAAATAAATTGCAATAAATGTAAAGATTACATTGGGAATCCATGAGGCTATCAATGGTGACAAATTTCCGAAAGTTGAAAAAACTGTGGATATCTGCATAAGCAGAATATAGCTAAAAGTTAGAGCGATTCCGACACCAAGGTGCATTCCTATTCCTCCCCTAACTTTTCTACTTGATAATGATACTCCAATAACTGTAAGTATAATAATTGCCACTGGTCCGGAAGTCCTTTTATTTTTCTCAACCTCAAATTTTTTGTATGCCTGCGACCCCTTTCTTTTTTCAGCAATAATTTGAGCATTTAGCTCAAAATAGTCCATCTCTTCGAATTCCTCCTTAATTTTATATAAGTCTTCTGGTTGAAGTGAAAATGTAGTATCCATCTCTTTACCCTTTCTGAACGTTTGTTGCCCAGTACTATCAATGGTCCTAATATAGTAGTTCTTAAGTTTCCAGCTGCCAACCACCGTATCAAGAAAAATCCTATCTGCCATTAACTTAAAGGTAAGATCCTGACCATCAAATTTTTCCAATGAGAATTTTTGTCCTATTTGCAACTTACTATTGTATGATTCCACAAAAGCAAATGTTCCTGGTTCAATCTGAAGATGAAGATTCTTGGATTTATCGCGGGTAAGGTTCTCCATGTAGTTATTCTTAAATACTCGTCGAACCTGATTAGTCTTGGGTATTAAGAAGTTGCCTAGATAAAAAGATAATATTGCCAACAAAACTGCAGAGATCATATATGGCCGCAATAGCCTTCGAAAACTAACACCACTGCTTAATATGGCAATAATCTCAGTATTACCAGCAAGTTTTGATGTGAAAAATATTACAGATATAAATGTAAAAAGGTATATGAATAGGTTAATGAAATATGGAATAAAGTTTAGATAATAGTCAATGATGATAGCCTTTAATGGTGCTTCTTTCTGAATAAAACTATCAATATTCTCACTAACATCAAAAATAATAACGATTAATATCAATAATGATATAGCATAAAAAAAGGTTCCAAGAAACTTCCTTATTATATATATATCAATGATTTTTAACATCCCTACTATCCTGTTGATCTCTCTATTTCTTCTTTATTATATGCTGAAGTTGATTCGCAAACAATCAATTCAAAATTACAATCTTCTGGCAACTCTTTTCACCATTGAATCTTTCCAATTAGTAAAATCACCTTCAATGATATGTTTACGAGCTTCACGAACTAACCACAAATAGAAGCTTAGATTATGCTGACTTGCAATCATACCTCCGAGCAATTCTTTCGCAGCAAACAAATGACGCAAATAAGCCTTTGAGTATTGACGGTCGACAAATGAAACACCTTCATCATCTATATTGGTAAAGTCATTCTTCCATTTCTCATTCTTAATATTGATTATACCATTCTTAGTAAATAACATACCATTTCTACCATTTCTGGTAGGCATAACACAATCAAACATATCAACACCAAGAGCAATACTTTCAAGAATATTTGCAGGTGTGCCAACACCCATTAGATAACGTGGTTTATCCTTTGGAAGTATATTGCAAACCAATTCTGTCATCTCATACATCATTTCATGCGGTTCGCCTACAGATAATCCTCCGATTGCATTGCCTTCTGCTTCTCGGGAAGCAATAAACTCAGCTGATTTTTTTCTTAAATCCTTGTATGTGGATCCCTGAACTATTGGAAATAATGCTTGGCTATACCCATATTTAGGCTCAGTTTCTTTAAACCTGGCAATGCATCTATCAAGCCATCTATGGGTTAAATCCAATGATTTACTAGCATAATCATAATCACATGGATAAGGCGTACATTCGTCAAATGCCATCATAATATCAGCTCCTATAACACGCTGAGTATCCATTACATTCTCAGGAGTAAAGTTATGTCTGGATCCATCAATGTGAGATTGAAAAATAACTCCTTCTTCAGTGAGTTTTCTTCTATCCGACAAAGAATACACTTGATAACCACCACTATCGGTAAGAATCGGCCTGTCCCATCCATTAAATTTATGTAACCCTCCTGCTTGTTGAATTACATCTAACCCTGGCCGTAAATATAAATGATACGTATTGCCAAGAATAATGTCTGCATTTATATCATCCTTAACATCACTAATATGAATTCCTTTTACTGAACCAACGGTTCCAACTGGCATAAAAATAGGTGTTTGGATTTTACCATGATCCGTAACTAACTCACCAGCTCTTGCAGAACTACTTTTATCGGTTGAATGCAGTTTAAATTTCATTAAATAATTTTTTCGACAAAGATAGGTGAAATCGCACAAGTTGAATAATTTTGCAGTGCTTATGGAACTACAATTATCATTTGATCAATTATCCTTATTTGAGATAATTATTAGCAGTATATTCTTTATATCTGCCATTATTTTGCTTGGCTATTATATAATAGTCTTTTCAAGGTTGGCTTTCTACAAAGACACCTACAGCAAAGCGCCTGACCACCAACCTGTTTCAATTGTGATTTCAGCACATGACGAAGATTATAATCTTAGAAAGAACTTACCGATTATTCTAAACCAAGATTATCCTGATTTTGAAGTAATCGTTGTTAATCACGCATCCACGGATGATACCGCTCAACTATTATATGAGTTACAGCTTAAACACAGTAAACTAAAAATTGTAAACATTGAACAGGATCTTAATTTCTTCAAAGGCAAGAAATTTCCGTTATCAATAGGTATCAAGTCTGCAAAAAATGATATTCTACTCCTTACAGATGCTGATTGTACCCCTACTTCCAACAATTGGATTACTTCAATGGCATCCAACTACACAACCAAAACAGAAGTTGTTTTGGGTTATGGACCTTACACACATTCAAAGGGATTACTCAATCTCATCATTAGATACGACACTTTTATTATTGCCATGCAGTATTTTTCATTTGCACTAATGGGAATACCATATATGGGTGTCGGTAGAAACTTGAGTTATCGCAAATCCTTATTTCTTAAAAACAAAGGATTTATTTCCCACTATAATATTTCATCAGGAGATGATGATCTATTTATACGCCAAGTAGCCACAAGAACTAATACCCGGATTCAAATATCCGAAGAAAGTCAGATGTACTCACCTCCAAAACATAATTTCGGAAGCTGGTTCCGACAAAAACAGAGACATCTATCCACTGGCAAGTCATATTCATTTCTCTTTAAGATACTTTTGGGTGCATTTAGTATTTCTCAAATTCTGTTTTATTTTTCATTGATAATACTATTAGTAAGCAATGTATTATTAATAGCTATTATCCCCACTCTATTCATTTATCTGGCCATTAAGTTTTTCATTCAAAAAAAAGCATCGCATAAGTTAGCCGAAAATCAATTATTGCTATTTTCGCTATTTGGTGATATTTTCTATGTGTTGCTTAACACTACGATGACAATTATCAGTATTTTTAGAAAACAGAAAAGTTGGAAGTGAGTCAAAAGCTAACAGAGAAGGGACAACGTGATTACAAATTAATTAAGCTCGCGCTTGGGAATGGCGACCAGCATGCTTATGCTGAACTAATGCACCACTACCGTGACTCACTGTATTTCACTATGTTAAAAATGACTGGTGACCAACATGATGCTGACGATCTTACAATTGAGGCATTTGGAAAAGCCTTTAAAAACCTTAATCAATACACATCGGAATATGCTTTTAGCACATGGCTTTTTAAAATAGCCACAAATAATTGTATTGATTTCATGCGTAAGAAGAACAAAGGCAATTTTACCATAAATAACCAAGTTAACGAGGATGATATGTCAGTACAAGTAAAAACATCTTCCCTCGATCCTGAAGAGCAATTCATTAAGGAACAAAAAATTCACTTAATGAGAGAGGTTGTTCAACGACTTAAACCACACTATAAAAAACTAATTGAGATGAGATATTTCAAGGAGTATTCTTATGAGGAAATTTCAAAGGAGTTAGACTTACCTCTTGGAACTGTCAAAGCTCAACTATTCAGATCACGAGAATTCTTATTCAATATTCTAAAGAATTCAAAGGAAAAGATTTAACTCAAAGGTCATCGTCACTGATATTATCTTACTCTACATTTCTATTTTCTTCCTGCCATTCTTGTCATAAAAAGCCCTGTTTTTTATCAAATAGAAATTGGATAAAACAGAAAAAGTGTACTACTTTTGCCTTTATAATTTATTGCTACAACCATGGACAGAATTGAATTCAAAAATGCCATAATAACCGGTATA
>CALCGQ010000160.1 GCA_937901015.1 uncultured Bacteroidota bacterium
GTCTGCAAAAGTAATTATTTGTTTTATATCTGCAATAAAAAAACTAAAATATATATAATTTTATTTTTATTTCGATCTTATTATCCATTCTAAAATATACTTGTGGTTTGATGATTAATTGAAGGGCAATTTTTTTCAATTTTCTCAAAAATAAAACTGATTATTAGTTAATGTAATATGGCAATAAAACTAAATTTGTGGTAAAAATTCAGATGCCAAATTTCTGTGCAAATAATTATTTGATATTTAAACATTCAAAAATCTCTGAAATGGAAAGTAGAACCTTTGCAGAGAAGATATTTGATACCTTAATCAAAAAGAAACTCAAAGGTAGAATAGGTAATAAGGAGTCATCAGGTTTCTTGCATCTCATACTAGTGTTACATACTCAGCATTAGAAACAGAAATAGTTGTTACAGGAAGAATGACAACAAATTATAAGTTTCAGTTTTCAAATGTGCAAACTAAAACTGTAATAATTTAAGAATATATTTGAATTGAATGGACTTACTACCATATAAATGGTATTGCATAGTAGTTGAATAATTTGTTTAAACTCTAACTAATTGAAATGAAACTGTTTTAAAATCAATATTATAAAACGAAATTTTGGCAGTTTTCACGTTCTTGTTTATAATACGTATAAATACGTAGATTATGATATAAATCATAATATTGGCCATTGTTATGGTTTATATAGTTTGTAATATTGCAGATATAAATTAAAGAAATTGAAAAATAGCAGATTTTCCAAAGGTTTAAGAAAGGTGTTAGTAACATTTATGTCGCTGGCATTTTTTTACTTGGTAATTGGGGATTTAATTACTTTCCACCAAAAAGCTATTTTCAATTTTGATGCCTTTGCAGGACAGCCTCTTAATAAACCTGATAAGTCTGACAAAGGAAGTATTTATAAGCTTAAGGATAAAAAAGACAGAATTCTTGCTAATTTCCTGACTTTTATCTCTTCAACCATTGAAATTGGTAATGAAGTTTATCCTCATTCTTATTTTATTATTGAACCAATTTATATTGGTAATTTACTGATAAACCGACAGGTTTTAGATATAAGTTTCCGGGGTCCTCCCACTATCTAGTTAATTTTATTATATCAGGTCTTTCTATAATTTATTACTTGTAATAAAAAAGATTACTCATTTATTATTACTCCTAATAATCAATACAGGACATCCTGGTGTACGCCTATGCTATTTTCCTTTTCAGAAACCATAGCTTATTATTAATACATCTTGACTATTAAAAATCAATTAAACAATTTACAATGAATAAAACGATCTTTACTTTTATTGCAATATTACTTGCAAGTATTACAACAGTATCTGCGCAAAGCAGAGAATACACAACGGATTCATTATCAATGTATCCTGGATACTCAAATGATATCTTCTACAGCATGAGTGCAGGTGAAGTAGCCAACGTTCCAAGAGCAGGATGGGATCTAGGGTTTTATACCGCAGCATTTAGTGCAGGTATTATCATTAATGAAGGTAGTGGTGTGCAATTATATAAATACCCTTCTGGAGACACTTCTGCATGGGCTAATGTTGACTCAACAGGTCTTTCTACATGGACAAATGTTTCAAACAGCCCTGAGTATTGGGAAGATGGTGCATTTAATATAGGTGCTCTTGGACATCCTGATTATGGATGGGGAGTGTATAATATGGTTACACATAGTGTGATAGGTGATTCATTATACATTATCAATCTGCCAGGTGTTGGTTATAAAAAATTGTGGATAGTGAATAAAATCTCCGTTGAAAACACATATAACATTCGTTTTGCCGATCTAGATGGTTCCAACGAAGAGAATGTTGCCATCGATGTTAAGCCATACACAAGCAAGAACTTTATTTATTATTCAATGGTTACTAATAGTGTTATAGATAGAGAGCCTGCTGCTAGTTGGGATATTCTTTTTACTAAATATATTGACTTTACAGAAGATATGTCAGGAAATATGGCCGAGTATCTGGTAACAGGTGCAACTAGTAACGTAAACAACTTTGCAAATAAATTTACTGAAGTAGGTGTTGATTTCAATGATTGGTCCCTAACAGCGATGGATTCTCTAAAAAATACAATCGGATATGATTGGAAATCATTTGATATGGGTACATTCTCATGGATGGTTGATGATTCAACAGCTTTCTTTATTAAGGATTCTGAAGGAGATATTTATAAACTCATATTCACTTATTGGGCTGGATCAGGTTCAGGTCAATTTGCATTAAACAAAGAACTTGTTTCATTATCATCAGTTAGTGACTTGGAAGAAAACAATAATGTAGTATCACTTTATCCAAACCCAGCTACTCAAGTTGTAAATATTAAAATTGATCAACCTCAATTTGAAGGAACTGTTGTTATTGTTGACTTATCCGGAAGAAAAGTATTTGGTTCACAAATTAATGCTGAAAAATCATTGGACATTAGTGAACTAAATAATGGAATTTATTTTGTTACTATCTATAATGATAATTACAAAGAAACACAAAAGCTTATTATTAAATAACTGATTGACGACTAGACGATATAGCATGAATATAATTGTTAGTTATTGCCCATGACTATAATTGTTTTGTTATTTACCTATCGCAGTTTCATAACTGCGGTAGGTTATTTTAATTTTTAATACAGAGTTTATGAAGCCTATACTTAATGGCATCTTAATAATACTTATTACAATTTTACCATTATTAGTTTCCAGTCAGGAATCCAAAATACTAATATTGGATAATATTAATAATGAGCCTATTCCATTTGCAAATGTGGTGTTAACACCTCTAAATAATAATACCATTATTGCAGGATATGTATCAGATATTGAGGGTTTAGTTATAGCAAAAGTAGCCGCCGAATCAATAATAAAACTTACATATGTTGGATTTCTTGATTATGTTGATACCATAATGCCCGGTGAGAGCTTGACTATTTATCTTAAAAGAGCATCATATAATGTTGATGAAGTTGTTGTAACAGGTCAATATGATGCATCAAGTCAAGACCAATCCATTTACAAGGTAAAGGTTATAAACTCTCGTGAAATTCAACATCGTGGAGCGGTTAACTTGAAAGAGATGCTCTCAACAGAATTAAATATCCGTACAAGTCAGGACAATGCTCTTGGATCTTCCATAAGTATGCAGGGGCTTGGTGGTGAGCATGTTAAATTTCTTATTGATGGTGTTCCTGTTATTGGAAGAGAAGCAGGTAATATTGATATGGATCAAATCAACCTTCAAAATATTGATCATATAGAAATTATTAATGGTCCGATGTCGGTTGCTTATGGAAGTAATGCGCTTGCAGGTGTAATTAATATCATAACAAAACCTACCGACAGACTTCTTTACTCATCAACGTTAGATGCATATTATGAAACCGTAGGTGTATATAACCTAAATATGTCGGTATCTGGTACCGCAAAAAGAAACTCCTTTGGATTTAATGGTGGAAGAAATTTTTTCTCTGGTTTTCAGGCACCTGGCTCATCATGGGGACAGCGATGGAAACCAAAAGAACAATGGAATTTTGGTGGAGAATATAAATACAATTGGGATAATACATATCTTAAATTAGCTGCTACATATTTTAATCAGGAACTACGTGATAACGGATTGTTATTGCCACCATATTTTGAAACAAGGTTCGATAAAGTTTTCTTTACCCAAAGAATTGTTACCAGAGCCGACTTTAAGCATAAATTTAATGCCAGATCAAGAGTTAATGCAACTACTTCTTACTCCACTTATCATAAAATAAGGAACACCTACCTAAATGATCTAACAGTTCTTGAGAAGCACCTGGTTCCAGGAGCTCAGGATACCACTAAGTTTAGAGATTTAATGTTCAGAGCTGATTATAGTTATGGTACAGAAGGAGACAAAATAAAATTTCAGACAGGAGTTGATTTAAACAGTGAGAATGGATCTGGAAAAAGAATTAAAGATGGAAATCAGGACATAGGTGATTATGCTGTTTTTGCAAGCCTAAATTATACTCCTATCATAAGATTAAACATCCAACCTGGGCTTAGATATATTTACAACACTAAGTTTAAAGCTCCTCTGATATATTCACTTAATGTAAAATACGATATATCTGAATTTGTTTCAATGAGAGCATCCATTGCCAGCGGATTTAGAGCACCCTCACTAAAGGAATTATACTTGAATTTCGTTGATGTTAATCATGATGTTCATGGTAATGAGGATCTATTGGCTGAAACATCTGTTAGTACTAACTTGTTTTTTCAATATAGTAGTTCTTCAATAAGATCATATGTATGGGGGTTGGAGATGAATTTGTTCAACAACAATATAAAAGATAATATACAACTTATCCCACTTGGAGAAGGATCTCTAGTGTATTCTTATGTTAATCTTAATCGGTTTATTACAAGAGGACTTGAGGTAAATTTCAATAACAATGTTTATCCTTGGCTAACAGTGAAATTTGGTTATACATATACTGGTCAGAGAATAGAGTATGAGGGATTAAGTTCAACCGATTTTGAGTTTTATTCAGGGTTTAATACTACGGCTACATATAATTTAAAAAAGTGGGATATGAATTTCTCGTTATATTATAAATATAATGGAAAATATCCACAGCTCTACTTTGTAGGTGTAGATGAAACACCTGAAATTAGATTCATGGATTCATATAATACAATGGATATGACCATGGGTAAATGGTTTTGGAAACGTCAGATAAATCTACAGGTTGGAGCAAAGAATATGTTTGATAATACAAACGTTGCGGTAGCAGGAGGATCTCAAGGAGGTGTTCATACTGGAGGAAGCGGTTCTGTGCCAGTTAATTGGGGTAGAACCTTTTTCGTAAGATTACAATTTAGATTTAATAAATAATGATTAAAAATATAATAATAATAGTGGCTATGTTACCATTTTTATCATCCTGTTTTGATAAGGATGAAATGGTTTCACCACATGTGCCAGGAGATGTTGTTACAGGTGTAATTCCAATGACAATGTATTATACTAATCAAGTATATTACAATCTGGAAGAAGAGAAAATATCTGGAATAAATGAGCGATCCGCATTTGATTTAATATTTGAGTGCATTGATACTTCTACTGTTATCCGACTTAATACCGCAAATTTTGCCATGGCAGCCAATTCAGGTACCAACAATTTTAATGATGTTGTAGACACTGTTGGTCTTGATTGGAAATTTGATGGTTCCACCGGTGATTTAGACTCTTTAGCCATAGATAATTGGATTACCATAAATGAGAATGATACATCCTATAGTAATACGGTTTATGTAATTAACCGCGGTATAAATCCGTTGGGAATTCAACTGGGGTTGTTGAAAATTAAATTTACCGGTTTTAAGGGTGATAGTTTCTACTTTACATATGTAAATATGGATAATGGTGATTTGGTAGATGCTGTTGTTA
>CALCGQ010000161.1 GCA_937901015.1 uncultured Bacteroidota bacterium
CAGCTAAGCAAACATTTTTTTGATTTTGTGAACGAATACCGTATTGAAAAAGCAAAGCAAATGTTGACAAATCAGGAGTTTAAAGATCATACAATACTTGAAATCCTGTACAATGTGGGCTTTAATTCAAAATCTTCATTCAATACGGCCTTTAAAAAGCATTGCGGTCTAACACCTACTCAATACCGTAAAAGCAATTCATTATCTGCGGCTTAACATAAAGTCGAACTTCCTCTTAAATAATCTCGAACTCTTTTCTTTCCATTAAAAAGGTTCGACTTCATGCATTCGGTCGAATTCCTCACCATTGTGCAGTTTATTTGCTTCAGATATTTCATCTGTTTACCGATAAAAAATCGCTATTCACCGATTTATCATTTTCAGAAAGATAATTACAATTTATTATTGCTGCCATAAAATCAATATAAAATGAACCATAAATCACAAAACATGAAAAAATCTATTCTAATTATTATGCTGTTCCTTACCACAATTTCTAGCTTCAGCCAGGAATATACACAAACACTACGAGGTCAAATTAAAGATGCCGACACTTACGTTACCCTACCCGGAGCAAACATAATCATATTGGGTACTAACCCAATTTTAGGAGGTACTTCTGACTTGGAAGGCAATTACAGAATCGAAAATGTTCCCGTAGGAAGGCATAACATTAAAGTATCTTATATAGGATATGAAGATGTATATTTCAACGAAATTGAACTGATTACTGGGAATGAACTGGTTCTGAATGTTCAAATGACAGAAGACATATCTACCCTCAATGAGGTTGTGATTAGGGCAAAAGATGAAATGGGCGAACCTATCAATTCAATGGTAACACTTAGTGCCCAAAGAATTACCATTGAGTCCACCGCTCGTATTGCTGCCGGAATCAATGACCCTGCACGAACTGTCCAATCTTTTGCTGGTGTATCATCGGTGGATGATGAAAATAATGAGCTGGTGGTAAGGGGTAATTCTCCACGAGGAATGCTTTGGAGGATGGAAGGTGTTGAAATTCCAAATCCTAACCATTTTGGTAATGGAGAAGGCAGTAGCGGTGGTGGTGTGAGTGCTTTAAGTACACAGGTGCTTGATAATTCGGATTTCTATACCGGTGCATTTGCTCCTGAGTATGGTAATGCCCTCTCAGGTGTATTCGACCTGAGACTAAGGGATGGTAACAATGAAAAGCATCAATTTGCCATGCAAATTGGGGTAATGGGAATTCAGGCTTCCGCCGAAGGTCCTTTGTCAAAGAATTCAGGATCATCCTATCTATTCAACTATCGCTATGCAACTACATCTTTACTAAACAAGGCAGGATTTACCATTGGTGATGAGGACATTTTTCCGGAGTGGCAGGATTTGTCATTTAATGTGAATATCCCAACAAAAAAACTGGGAAGGTTCAATGTTTGGGGACTGGGTGGTATCAGCGGATCAGCGGGTGAAGTTCCAAGCGATACTTCGCAATGGCAATACCGTTCTGATCATTTCAGTTATTCCGAAAATCAAGTGCTTGGTATCGTTGGAATCAGTAACAATTACTTATTCAAAAACAACAAAACTTACTTGAAAACAGTAGTATCATATTCACATACCGACAAAGGACAAGTTGAGGATTCACTTGATTACGACTTCAATGAAACCAAATTACTTGACGAAAGTTATATTTATAATACTATTACTGCAAGCACACTAATAAACCACAAATTCAATTCAAAGCATTTTTTACGAACGGGATTGATCTATACTAATCAGCAATTCAAACTAAATGTAGAGAAGTTTAACTGGGATGATGAAGTACTGAACACTGACCTAGACCAGGATGGCAGGACCTCACGCATGCAAGGCTATTTGCAATGGAAATATCGTATCAGTGAAAAACTGGATATGAATACCGGTGTCCATGTAATGTACCTAAATGTAAATAAGGATTATTCTGTTGAGCCACGACTGGGTCTCGTTTACAAACATACTGACAAACACCGCTTTAGCTTTGCTGTTGGCCTACACAGCCGCGTTGAACCCGTTTCAATTTACTTGGCACAGCAAACAAATGACAATGGTCATGTTGTTTATCCGAACAAAGATTTGGATATGACCCGTGCTGCACATATTGTGGGTGGATATACTTGGAATTTTGCTCCCAATTTCAGCATGATTGCAGAATTGTATTATCAACAACTATTTGAGGTACCGGTAAAAGTAGGTGATACAACTGGAACTGTTACATCCCTGAATTTTGCCGGTGGCTTTACAAATGAACATTTTAATAATGATGGTACAGGTTCAAACTACGGACTAGAACTTACTCTCGACAAAAGCTTCTCTCGTCAATACTATATGCTATTTACGACTTCTTTATTCCAATCAAAATACACTATGCCAGGTTTTGATGAACGCAATACTCGTTACAATGGTAATTATATTGTGAATGTATTGGGTGGTAAAGAATTCAAGGTAGGCAAAAACAAACAAAATATCATTTCCGCAAACATCAGAGGAATGTTACGTGGAGGTTACCGTACAATTCCCATTGATTTGGAGGCATCCATTGCTGAAGGTAAAGATGTTCGTGATTACTCCCGTGCTTTTGAAACAAAAACACCTGATTACTTCAGGGTTGATATTGGTGCAAGCTATCGTAAAAACAATCCTCATTGGTCTTGGATCGTTTCGTTGGATATCCAAAATGTAACAAGTCGATCAAATATATGGGGTGAGTATTACGATGTTGAAAGAGAATCCATTGAACAAATTTATATGGTGGGTATGATACCTGTATTGAATTTCAAGGTTGAGTTTTAAGAATAAAGATGAGTTTAAATAACAGCTAAAACTGCTAAGATGATAAATAAGAAGAAACGAAGTTGGACCTATTATTTCTTGGAACTGTTGGTAGTTTTCATTGGGGTAACTGCAGGTTTTCTATTAAACAATTGGCGTGAAGACAATGCTGAATTGAGGTTGGAGAAGAAGTATCTGGAAAGTTTTTATGCTGATGTTAAAGCTGATGCGTTTGATTTGGACTCATTGATTTATCGCAGTCAGAAAAAAGCAGATACCATGATTGGAATACTGAGAAAATCAGCGCTGATTGGAGAACCTCTTAGTGAAGATCTTGCAAAAACACTTGTAAAGGAGATGATGTACCTTGAATGGTTTACACCTGCTAATGATACCTATGAAGATATTAAAAACAGTGGTAATTTAAACCTTATTTCCAATTACAAACTGAAAGAAAAAATCAGTTCTTATTATTCATTCCAGAACCAAGTAGCCAGTGTTGAACAGTACTACATCAAACATATGGATGCGTACGTTTTTCCTGTTCTGTATAAAACTTACCATTTGCTTAATCATGAGTTTATCAGTCAGGATAGCTATCAGAGTTTGGAATTCACTAATATGTTCCTAGGTGCATTGGCCCTACTACAGCAAAACATCAAGATTTACAATGAAGCTTTGGAAAAGAACAAAGAGTTTAAAAGTGAACTAGTCAAGGCTTTAGAAATCGAATAACTAAGTATTTTAAAAAGATAAAAATGACAACTATGGATTCAATAAAAAAACAACTACTCTGGTTTATATGTATTTGCCTCCCTTTGACTTACGCATTAGGAATTTATATGCTGTATAATGACGGGTTGGCTAATCCACTTAGTATGCTGGCTATGTATATACCCGCTTTGACAGTGATTGGTTTATACATTTTCAAATTCAAAAAACCCATTTTCAAGAATGGTGATTTAGGTATAAACTTCAAAGGGTTAAAATACTGGATCATTGCCCCTTTAACATTAACCGGTTTAAGTTTGCTATCATACGGACTGAGTTACCTTTTTAATCCTGAACTATTTGATACTGTCGAAAACATCCAGCTTGGTTTGGAGAATCAAGGGTTTTACTGGGGCAATATATATATTGGATTTCTGGCCATAATCTTAGTAAATGGGTTGGTCGGCAGCATCCTTAATATTCCCATGTTTATTGGAGAAGAGTTAGGGTGGCGAGCATTTATGGTGCCCCGTTTGCTAAAACTCTACAAGCCTAAAGTTGCATTTCTCATTGGTGCTGCTGTATGGGCATTATGGCATAGTGTTATGATTGTAATGGGGTTGAATTATCCATCCATTCATCCGGTATTAGGAATTCTGCTTATGATTGTCTTCTGCATTCCGGTTGGGATAATTTTTCAATACTTCTATATAAAAAGCAAATCAGTTTTTGTAGCAGCACTTGCGCATGCAGGTTTAAACAAATCTGCAATGAGCATGAGCTTTCTGTTAGCAGGTGATAGCTACGATACTTTGCTTTATGGCCCTACGGGGATTGTAGGTATTGTGATTTTTTCAATTGTCGCTTATTTCCTTTACCAGCGTGTTGCTTGGGATAAAATATAATAACAAAAAAATAAAATGATGAAAAAACACTTCTTAGCTCTTTTGAGCACTATCCTGCTTTTTGGTTGTGGGAATATGGAAACGAAAGTTTCAAATCAGAATACCTTTAATGAATTGAAACAAATGATAGAGACTCAGGATTATTTCAGGTTGAAAAGAATCTATGACGCAAAAAACACCCATCTTTCAGATGCCCACTCACTATATTTTAGTGCCATCATCAGCAAAGTTTTTAACAGACCAACTGAATCCAATGCTTCAATTAGTCAATTATTAGCAAATAAAAACTACAACTTGAACGACACCCTGTTGAATAAACTTTACAGGGCAAAATTGGAAAATCATATTAATTTATATGAATATAGTGAAGCTGCATCAACCAGTACTTATATACTAGAACATTTTCAATTGCTGACTGACTCAACAGATTTGGAAATGCTACAAAATGAAATTAATATCTGGAGAGCACTTAAAAATGTACCAAAACAACAAATCATCAGGGACAAAGATTGCCGCTTTCCAATGATTAGAGATAGAGTAGGACTGTTCAATGTAGATGTAAAAATAGGTGACAGTACTGAAAATTTTCTGTTTGATACAGGGGCAAATTTTTCAGCTATTATAAGGTCAAATGTTGAAAAACTTGGGCTAAGATTAATCGAAGCCGATTTTTATGGTACTGCTGCCACTGGACTTCAGGTGAATTGTGATATCGCCATTGCCGATGAGCTTATTTTAGGAGACATAATTTGTGAGAATGTGGTCTTTTTGGTGCTTAACGATGAAGATCTTTCATTCCCGCAAATTGAATACTATCCCAACGGAATCATTGGATTTCCTGTTATTGAAGCTTTGGACGAAATCCGTATTAGTAAAGACAACCAGATATTTGTTCCTAAAAATCCAGTTGAATACACCCATAACAATTTTGCCCTTGATGGTTTAATGCCAGTTATTGCCTGTGAATATGAAGGAGATACGTTAAGTTTTCATTTCGACACAGGTGCTACTACAACTATGCTTTACCCAAAGTTCTTCAAAG
>CALCGQ010000162.1 GCA_937901015.1 uncultured Bacteroidota bacterium
TCCTGAGAGTCATACCCAACACCAGTTGAATCAATGGTTATTGATGGTGTAGTTGCACCACCAGGAGACCATAAATATGTACTTGCATTAGGAATTGTTGCATTAAGTGTAATATCTGCATCCCCACAAATAGTAGAGTCGTTTCCAATATTAACTTCAGGGATATCAAATACAGTTATAACTTGTAATGCAGGACTTGGGCAACCATTTTGACTAATAATTGTATATGTAATCTCATGATCACCAGTTCCAGCCTCTACAGGATAAAATATATTGTCAATTATACCTGTTCCTGAATAAGTACCACCTTCAGGAGTACCTCCCGTTAGCTCAAATGAATCGGAATTTTTACAAACCGATGCAAATTCGTTTAGAGTAACATTATCAAGCGGCAGTACTGTGATTGTTTGGTAAGCAGTATCCGCACACATGTTTGCATCTTCAAAAGTATATCCCAATGTATGTGTTCCAATACCTGCGTCTAATGCAGTGAAGAATCCGTCAACAATACCATCACCAAAATAATTTCCACCCATAGGCTCACCATTTTCAAGTTCAAATGGTTCTGCACTTAAACATACGCTATCCAAAGGCATAAAAGTTACAGTAGGTGTTTCATATATTGTTAAGGTTAGCATTGTACCTTCACTTTCACAACCGCTACTATTTTGTGTAGCGTAATATGTGTAAGTACCAGGTAGTGAGTCTTCAGTATAGTAAGGAGAGCCTGTAAATACCAATTCAGTAAGTTCGGCGTCGGTGTACCATTGTATATTATCACCCTCTGCAACTAATGGTGGAATATCAGCATTTTTACATGCTGCTTCGTTATTTCCCATAGGTGCTGCAGGTAATGTATTAACAGTAATATAGTCAGGCTTTTGTATTAAATCAGTACCTGATGGATTTGTAACTTCTAACGTAACATCATAGGTTCCTTCAACAGCATATACGATTCCAGTAGGGAATTGCTCAGTTGATGTAGCAGGATCACCACCTTCAAAAGTCCATAGCCATTCCATGGCTTTGTTCGACTCATCGATGAAATCAATGCCTGTTCCGATACATGCTGATGTATCAAGAGATGTGAAGTTTGCGGTTGGTGGGCCAAGAGGAATTACCTGAATTGTTGCATCACGATAATGTACAGGTGTTCCATTGGGACCTTCTCCTTTTATTGTCATTACATAATCTCCCATAGGTACCTCGTTTAGAGTAACTACGATTGGTATGGAATCAGGGAAAATTGAATTGATTGTATTTCCTTCAGGAAATTCAATATCGAATGACCCAGAAGATGGAGTTTCAATTGTGGCCGAAAATATGGCATCTTCATTATATAATTTCTTAGCTGGTATTGTTGCCCAAATTGTATCCTTAACGTCGATACCTATTGTGGTTGGGTAAACTCTCATGGCGAAATCTGGGAAAAATGCTGTAAAACTTGCAAAACTACCCCACCTGAAGTCGCTCCATGCGGATACTGATGTTACAGAATTTGATGTAATTCCTGTATAATCTCCCTGATATCTTGGAGTTCCACCACCACCACAAGTGTTGCAGTTGACCTTCATTTTTTCATTGGATACCTTTTGTGCAATTTGATAGCTTTGTCCACCATTATCAGAATAGGTTGCATATATTAAAGCACTGTCATTATTCTGAGAATCACGAGTGTCCATCCAATGGATATAGAGTCTTCCTGTTTCAGTATCACACCATGTTGCAGGTTGCCATTGATGACTTCCCTGTGGATTAAAACCAGTATTAACACGTTTTGCATCTGACCAAGTTTCTCCACCATTATCAGAAAATCTACTAAAAATATCTGGTTTTTGACCATTACCTGGAGGATCATTTGTAGCATAAACTAAATGCAGACGACCACGATATGGGCCATTACTATTATCAGCAGTTATAAATGGGTATGGTCTTGTTCTCATGTTATTTACAGAGTTTCTTCCATTTACATCAGTGCCAACATATCCAGCAAAACTTTGAGCTGATTTATATGTAAATGTTTGACCGCCATCATTGGACTCATAGAAAGTATAAGTGGAAGCAAACGAACTCCCGCTATTGGTAACAACATAAACAGCTCCGCCGTTTGTTGACCCCTCTGGTCCAACACAAACCATCATTCCTGGTAGAGATTGTGTTGAAGGAGAAAATGTACTTTGCCATGTTGCTCCATTGTCAGTACTACGAGTAAAATTACCTGAACCGTTGTTGGTCATTGTTGAATAAACATAGTTTGCATATGGTCCATTATATAAATCTGCAGCAAGCCAGTTTCTATCATTACCTGAGATTGCATTTACAGCTGCTCCCCATGTTTCACCGTTATCTGTTGATTTTACAACTTTACAGCCCTGAATACTAGAGCCATACATGTTCTCGTAATATAAGTTTCCAATTCCATCATATGCAGTAACTGGGTCTCCTCTCATTGATGTTCCCCAGCTTGGATTACTATCTAGCCAATCATGGCCATTATTAGTATAATGAGGTCCATCAGTATTATAGGCACAGAAAAACTGTTTGGGATCTAAAGGATTAATACTGATATGACCTTCTGCAAAATCAACCCCAAGATAATAATTATCAAAGTCGTTAATTGTAATAACGTCAGAAGGCATTCGTTGCATGTTTTGTGTTTGATCAAGATACCATTGAGGTATTCTGTCGAGGTTGGGATCATCGTCGATTTCCTGACCCACTACCGAACCACTTAACAATAGAGTTCCAATTATTAGTATGGTTGATAAACTTGAAAATAGTAGTTTTTTCATAAGTTGATATTTGATAAAATGAATTTTGTTATAGTACCAGCAATAAGTTATATTGATTCTAAATAGTGTAAGAAGCTGATAATAAGCAGAAATAGCTTGTAATACCCATCAAAATCAATATAAAATTTCACCCAAAGGTACTTATTTTTCAAAAAGTATAAAAAAAGAATACAAAAGAATGTTCTCTTTGATTATGGGAATACTTGAAGACTATGCTTTGGCACTACCTTAGTTAGATTAAATTAAGTTACTTTTTAGATCCTTTATCTTTTTTCAATAAGTATCGGATTACATTTTCATCTTTCGAACCATATCCGTAATTATTTACAAGAACCCAGCCATTTTTTGACATAAGGTTTAATGCAGAAATAATATTGTTTGAACGAGCAATTGTGCCGTTTTTATCTCTTATTTCTTCTACCTTTGGTTTTACCTGACCGTAGTCAACATAAACATCAATATTGAAATTCTTGGTAACGCCAACTAATTCAACATAATCTACGCTTTGTTTCTTGTTAATGTTTACGTCTCCAACATAAATTTGGGAAAAGCCCGTAATTGAAGCAAAAACTACAATAAATAGTAGGGTAATCTTTTTCATAATTTTAAGTTTGGTTTATCTATCAAAAATATGAAATAATTTTGTTCTGGTTTATGATACATGATTTATAATGATGTAATAAAAAACTAACTAGTTTTGTGACGTAGAAATAAAATAGAAGTAGTAATGAAAAGATTAGTAACAGTAACAATTTTTATTTTGTTTTCATACATTGCCCTGGCAGGTGATGGAAAGTCATTTGTATCTTTACGAAGTGGGGTATCATTTCCACTTGGCGACTATAGTAAAAATAGCCTTAGTGCAGGTTGCTTCACAACAACAGGTGTCTCATTTGGTGCAGAAGGAGCATGGTTTTTTTGGAAAAACCTTGGTTTTGGTCTTGAAGTAAACTATAGTCTACATCCTGTTGATGCAGTTGGTTTAGCCACAGAAATGGTAGAAAATGATCAATTCCTGATTGATATGACGGTTAGATCAGATCCATATACAATGTTAACAACTATGGCAGGTTTTTACTATTCCATTAATATTAAACAAAAGATTACTATTCAACCAAAACTAATGGCAGGTATTATATTTGGTAAAACTCCTTTTCAATTGTTTGAACCTACTTTTTATCTGTTAGGACCTTCTTATTTTAAAACTACCTCCTCTCGAGATAGGTCATTTGCTTTGAAACCAGGTGTTTCTGTTAACTATCACATTAGCAATTGCATAGCATTAGGTATATATACGGATTACACAAATTCGAATATGGTATTTGGATTCTATACATCAAATGGATTGGAGTATCGCTACAGGAAAATAAGTTATCTGGATTTGGGGTTGAACCTTATAATAAAGCTATAATTATCCATTCTCGAGTATATTCACTAATCCATATTTATCATGGATTTCAAAGCTATTGTTTTGACAGCTTATTATTCCGGAAGTTTTAAATTCCTTTAGTATTCTGATTGCACTCTCTTTTGTCATTGATGACATATCTGCAATATCTTGTCTTGAAAGTGTTGTATCAAATTTTTCAGAATTATAGATATTATTACTTAAATATAATAGTGTGGATGCAAGCCTCCCATTCATATGTTTATGAGTAAGTATTTTTAGTTTTTCATATAGCTTTACATGAGCATTGTTCAAATAAGCTATCATTTCCAAACCAAATCTAGCATTGTGTAGTAATAATTTTTTAAATGCCTCAACATCAATGTAATGAGCTGCACAGTCTTCAATTGCTGTTACGCTAAAGTGGTGTTTGTAATCGGTAAAGAAACCAGGTCCACCAACTATTTCACCTGGCTTTGTAATTCTAAGTACAATATTTCTGTTCTTCCCATCTTCAAGAAATACTTTTGCCAGACCACTTTTAAGCACAATTACATATGGCATAGGTGCTCCTTGCTTGAATATGGTTTCCCCTTTATTGAATGAAACAGAATACTGTACTTTATCAATCTGGACCTGTTCTTCAGGTGTTAAAAACTTCAATACGTTTAAACTGAAGTCAAGGGGTTGATTATCTATATTTGTATTTTTAGTATTCATTTAGTTCTATTACAGTTTTGGCATTGGTCCTGAAAACAAAGTTGTTGTGATCGATGTCTTCTGGTTACTACATGTAATAATTGATATATATCAACATTAAAACAGCTAATATCGGAATATTGATATCAATATATCACTTTTCAAAGATATAAAAATTACATACCTTTTGTAAGTTTGTTTCAAAATAACTAACAATTATATTTAAACTTTAAAATAACAAAAGTCATGAAAAAAAATTATTTCAGTTACTTACTTATTCTGATGGTTTTTGTACTCGGAACTATGGTTTCATGTACAAAAGAAGGACCAGCAGGACCAGCAGGTGCAGATGGTACTAATGGTACTAATGGATCAGACGGAACAGACGGCGTTGATGGAAACGTTTCTTGTTTAGTATGCCATACTGCAGTTAATATGGATGAAATTGCTGCTACATTGGATACACACAAACACGTAATGGGTTCATCTTGGGCACGTGGAACTAGTGGTTCTTGTGGTGCTTGTCACTCAAGTGATGGTTTTATTGAATTTGCAAGATCAGGTGAAAGAATAGCTGCTGCCGTTTCAACACCATTAACATGTGTAACTTGTCACGATAACCATGGTAGTTTAGAAGATGGAATAGATGCTCCTATGAGATATCTTGGTCCTGTAGAGAGCCTTGCAATTGAAGGTGCTGTTTATGATCATGGCGGTGGTAATTTATGTGCCACTTGTCATCAGGCTAGAAGAGCTTCTACTTATTACGATAGTCAAACAGAACCTATGACTTATGATAGAACATTTACAGGTGATGATATTGCTGTTTATCAAGCTCATGGTGCTATAGGACCTAATGGTACTATGGAACTTATGAATGATACATTATTTGTAACATTTGATGTACCTACAACTCATGTTTATACTAATAGCACTCATGCTGGTCCTCACCATGGTCCTCAAGCAAATATATTTGCTGCTGATATAGGAACTATGACAGGTTCACCATTTGATAGAGATCACCACACTGATTGTTCTAGCTGTCACGTAGCAACAGAATTAGCTGGTGCAGGTCATAATTTTGTTCCAGATATTGCACATTGTAATGAATGTCACGGTGATGCACTTAATATCGGTGAAGAACAAGAAGTAATTGCTGCTAGATTAGAAGCTATTGGTGCTGCTCTTGAATCAATTGGAGCTATTCATATTGCTGATGATGGTGTACATCCAATGTATGCTTCTTTAGAAAGAGCAAAATGGAATGCATTTTGGAATTACATGTGCCTAATTGAAGATAAGAGTGAAGGTGTACATAATTTTGGTTATGCAAATCAATTATTAAATTCAGCTGAAACTGCTTTAGGTTTATAATTTGTAATTTATAAAATCAGAAATCGGATATACTACCTTTTGTAGTGTATCCGATTTTTTTATGGGTTTAAGTCAAGAGTATAAGCAGATAATTAGGGTCAAGCCAGCTTTCTGGGGATTTAATAGTCTAACATAAAAAAACCAACTACTTATTGTTCAATTTTTTTCATGATTAACTATTCAAGTTTACCTTGTTTCACAAAATGAGAATTGGTTTTTACTTGACTATTATTGAGCATTACAAACAATCTAAAAGAGCGTAGGCCGAAAGAATGTCGGCGGACGTGGGTAGGCTTTTTGCGGTGGATAGCATTATTCTTTCATGATTTTTTGGCACCTTTTTTATCAAAAAAAAAGGTGTAAGAATAAAAATACTTATACTTTTATCAACTAGTTACAATTTAATTCAAAGGTATTTTTTTCTTAATATTAATTTTGTTTTAGTTTATTAAGCCCCCAGATTTATTGCTTGATCCGATAATTAGCCAACTTCATGAGGAGAATTACTAATTATCCATTGTTTGTTAGATGGCAAAAGAGTAAGTATTTTAATTAAGTTAAGTTTTGTTTAAACGGATTCTGATTGCTGAATACAATATTAAATTCCGGGCATTTTTTTTCATTTCAATTAATAAAAATGAGCGCAGGCCAGAAAGAATGTCTGCGGGTGTAGGTTCATATTAGCTTTGGAGTATTCTTTCTTGATTTTCCTGGCTTTGCCGCTTACCAATGTCATTAAGTTAACAATTTTCGTTATTGCGAACGAAGTGAATCAATCTCAATAAACCTAATACTAGGAGATTACTTCGTCATTATTCCTCGCGATTACGATATTTTCTGTGTTTGATTCCTTAACAACTAGTTACATCTTATTTTAAAGGTGTTTTTTCTTCACCTTCATTTTGCTTTATTTATTACCCCAGAAATTCAGATTGAATCTTTACTTATGCATTTTCACTTAAACGTTCTAACCTCTGTCGGTCAAGAATATTAATGGTTTTTTTATTGTATTCAATAATTCCCTCAGAGTTAAACTCATTCAGTAATCTTGTTGCTGAGTCCTTACCCATGCCCGAAAGATCTGCAATATCAGAACTGCTTAGTGTCAGAGTATAGGGGTTCGTCATATAAATGTCTTTTTCAAGATATAATATTGTTTCAGCAAGTTTACCAACATTATGTTTACGAACCAGATTATACATCTTCTCAGTAATTTCCAGCATTGTTTGATTAATCAGATTGATATAATCAAAGGCAAACTTGGAATTGTGTTCCATTATAAGCTTAAATGCTTCAGAATCGATAAGGCATACCTTACTTCTAGTTAGTGCCTTAATTGAGAAATGATGTTTATTATCACTAAAAACACCAGGGGATACAAAGAAATCATGGTCTTTTATAAGCTTTATAATTTTATTTTTACCCTTGTGGTCTTCAATATATAGTTTTGCTAGCCCTGATTTGTAGGAAACTACATGGCTACTCTGTGTTCCACTCTTATGAATTAATTCTCCCTTATTAAATTCAACCTCGGTTCTATGATTGTTGATTGTAACAAGCTCATCTTCAGTAAGATTATTAAATAAGGGTGTACGATTAAAACAGTTAAGACAACCTATTAGTTTATAATCAATACCATTTTGCATTTGTTGTTATTTTTTAGCAAATATATGATATTGATTCAAAATTACATCATACATAATGGATGTTGGAAGAAATAAAACTATGGTCTAAAGGGTATTTAGAATAGGATCAGTCAGTTAACTATTGAATTAGACTTCATCTCCTTCTTGAAGGTCCATGGAATTATTCTGATGTTCGCGATCATATTTTTCACAATCAAACTCGATCATTACATCTCTCAGTGGCTTATCAAATTCTCCCTGACTTATTCCAAGTGATGGGTCAGAGTAAACCTTTTTCATGTAAAGAGCCCAAATTGGTAATGCCATATTTGCACCTTGACCTAGTCCAATTGTTCTAAAATGTATACTTCTATCTTCAGCACCTACCCAAATTCCGGTTGTAATATCAGGAGTTATCCCCATGAACCAACCATCTGATTGGTTTTGAGTTGTACCTGTTTTCCCAGCAATGGGGTTGTTAAAACCATATTTATAGCGAAGTCTTATACCCGTTCCACTTTCAACAACACCTTCCATAAGTTTTAGCATTTTGTATGCCGTAACTTCATTCATTGCCTCTGTTTTTTCTGGAACAAACCTCTCCAAGAGGTTGCCATTTTTGTCTTCAATTTTTGTGATAAATGTTGGGGTTACATAAACTCCCTTATTTGCAAAAGTATTCATTGCTCCTACCATTTCATAAAGAGATAGGTCGGGAGTTCCCAATGCGATGGATGGTACTGCGGGGATATCTGACTTAACTCCCATCTTTCTGGCCATTTGGCGAACAGACTGTGGTGAGAACCTTCCAATTAGATAAGCTGAGATCCAGTTATTTGAGTTTGCCAATGCCCACTTAAGAGTAACTTCTTCACCTATTCTGTCTTTACCTGAATTCCTTGGAGTCCAATATGTTCCGTCAAATAATTCTACACTGTAGGAAATATTTGAAACCTTATAACATGGTGAATATTCACCTTCTTGCATGGCAAGTGTATAAAGAAATGGTTTAAACGTAGATCCAACCTGACGTTTTCCCTGGACCACGTGGTCGAATTTAAAGTATTGATAGTCGATACCACCAACCATGGCTCTTACATAACCAGTTCTGGATTCCATTGAAAGTAATCCAGCCTGTAAAATATATTTATAATATCTAATGGAATCCAATGGTGTCATCATTGTATCAATATTTCCTTGCCAACTAAATACCCTCATTTCTCTAGGTGTATTGAAGCTTAGGAGTATTGAGTCCATTGGTGTGCCTGCTAAGCGAAGTAGTCTGTACCGTTCACTACGTTTTATGGACTGGAGCATAATCTTTTCCACAGCTTCTTCTGCCTCATCTTCTTCAAAGTCGAATGGAGCATGGGTGTATCCCTCCCAATGGGTGTAGAATGCCGGTTGAAGATCGAGAGAGAGATGTTCACGTACTGCTTCTTCAGCATATCTTTGCATACGTGAGTCTATGGTAGTGTAGATTTTTAAGCCATCTTTATAGATATTGTAAGGAGATCCATCGGGTTTGTAATGTGTTTTACACCATATCTTTAGTTGCCCTCTCAAGTATTCTCTAACATAAGTTGCTAACCCCTGATTATGATCGCGCATGGTGTATTTGGAAACACCCAAAGGAAGTTGTTTAATTGAGTCAAATACATCTTTGGAAATGTAGTTGTACTTATACATTTGGCTAAGCACTAGGTTTCTACGGCTTAAAGATCTGTCAGGATTGGATATTGGACTATATCTTGTGGGTGCATTTACCACTCCTGCCATTAGAGCAGCTTGCTGTACATTTAAGGAGTCAGGTGAACAATCGAAAAACGTAGCTGATGCAGATTTTATACCATAAGAATTATGTCCAAAAGCTACCGTATTCAAGTACATCGCAATAATTTCTTCTTTTGAATAATACCTCTCTAATTTTAATGCAGTAATCCATTCCTGAAATTTTCGTAGCACCAATTGTGGTTTTGACAATCTTCCTCTTGGAAAAAGGTTCTTTGCTAATTGCTGGGTTAACGTACTTCCACCACCCTTATGATTACCAGTTAGTACTCCATATAGCACTCTCATTAATGCTCGCTCATCGATTCCGCTATGTTCCTCAAACCTAATGTCTTCGATTGCCAATAATGCATTAATAAGATTTGGAGAAATATGGCGATAACTTATATTCGATCTGTTCTCAATAAAATACTTTCCAAGTAGGACACCATCGGATGAGTATACTTCTGAAGCTAAATTACTTTTTGGATTTTCAAGCTCTTCAAATGTAGGCATAGGACCATACCATTCAGATATAATTCCATAAAAGAAAATAATAACTAATGCCAGCATCACAGTCCAAAGCAGCCATAACTTGAGAATGTAATTAAAGAACTTTTTCTTTGGATCCGTCTTTTTTATTGAGTCGTCGCTATTCATACACTTGAAATGATACTTTAATTTGAATCATTACTTATAACACTTAGTCCAATACTATTAATTCCCATTAAAGTATCAACACGCATTGCCTGCTGAATTAGAAACTTATAGTCACCAGTTAAAGGAAACCTTAGATTCGAGTTAAGTAATATGTCATTTTCTTTGATACTTCCCCATCCTTTTCCCAGCCACTTACCTGCATCATCTGCAAGTATAAACTCTATGGTATCCCTACTTATGTTTCCATTTGGAAATTCAGTGATCATAAAAACATAGAGATTGCTATATCTATAATTGATGGAGTTTCTAATACTTATTCCGAAATCGTAGTTTTGAAGTGAATCTTCAATGCTCACCGTAAATGCAACAGCATTTTTACTATACCATCCCGATGATGGCAAATCAAAACTTTCGTTAATGATAGTATTTGTTCCACATGAAGAAATGAGCATAGAAATGCAAATTATTATAATAGCAGTTCTTGTGGTTTTATAGAGGTGATTGAACATATACTATTCTATAATGTAAATTTCAATGGTTTATTATTTATGGCGACGAATAATTTACTAAATATATCCTGTGATATCATCATTATCACCACTTGCTAAAGAGTCAACCTGTGTGTTTGTTTCAGCAAATTTTTCAAGCTCAACAGGCAGTTTACCTTTCTTATTTTGGCTAAGAATATACTTAACCTTATCGATAGGTATTGACATCATATTAGTTGCATCACCAGCATAGGCATACCACATGGTTTTCTTGAATACTTCACTTTTAATAAAAAATGCTTTTCCTTTTTTAGTATTTAAGGGTATTGAGCTATCTGGAAAATCACGAAGTGTTTCAATATAATCATCAACCTCATAATTAAGGCAGCATTTAAGTTTACCACATTGACCGGCCAGTTTTTGCGGGTTTAACGATAGTTGCTGAATACGAGCTGATGTAGTTGATACACTGCTGAAATTGCTCATGTATGAGGAGCAGCATAGCTCACGACCACAAGGGCCAATTCCACCTACTTTCGCCGCTTCTTGTCTAACCCCAATTTGTTTCATCTCAATTCTTACACGGAATGCATCTGCAAGCTTTCTGATTAATTCCCTAAAATCTACGCGGTCGCTTGCTGTATAGTAAAAGATTGCCTTAGTTTTATCACCCTGATATTCAACATCGTTGATCTTCATGTCAAGATTTAGATTTGCAGCAATCGATCTTGATTTAAGCATAGTGTTATTTTCAATTTCAATAACCTCAAGCCATTTTTCAATGTCAGCAGTACGTGCATGTCTGAATACTCTTTTTAGATCTTTTTTATTCAAATTAGCATTTTTGCGCTTCATTTGAATTTCCACTAGTTGACCAACTAGAGTTATAATACCAATATCATGTCCTGGAGAGGCCTCTACGGCAACTACCTCACCTTTTACTAATGTCATTTCAGGTGGGTGAGTAAAAAAATCTTTTCTTCCGTTCTTGAATCTTACTTCAACAACATTAAAATCGCTTATGCTGCTAGCATCGGTATAGTCAGATAGCCAGTCGTGTGCGCTTAATTTGCAGCATCTTAGTTGGTTAACAAATAATTGATCAGGATTACTTCCCTTTACTGCACAGCACCCACGTGACTGCATTATATTAGTTTGTTGTGTGTTTTCTGTAGTCTTTTCTTCCATTTCCCTTCTACCTTGTCGTTCTCGAATAATTGCCACAAAGGTAATCATAAAGTTTATTATAATCACCGTTTATGAATGCCATGGAATACAAGGAGAATGCTTTTAGGATTTAGTTAATTCAATAGTAAAAGAACAGATTGATTATCACTTTATCATTAAAAGTCAAAAATCGTTCTAACTACTAAGAATATGCCAAATAGAGATATCGCCACACCTGATATTTTATTTACCAAGATCAGGAACTTATCTGTAACAATCTTTTTTAATTTACTGGCTGCAAAGGTTTTAATTATGTCAGTTAATAATACCACAGATAGTGTTCCCGAAAAGAATATTACCATCTTAGTTGTGTCGGCATTGTACTGGGCTGTGATACCGACAATAATTCCAATCCAGAAAATCCAGACAAATGGATTAACAGCATTTAGTAAGAATCCTTTTCCAATATAAATAATGGGGTGGGGTGGTTTAACTTCATTTGTATTGTCAGAATCTTCAATTTCTGTTTTTCTTTTATATGTGATGATTCCAAAGATAACCAGCAGTATCCCCCCACCAATACCTATGGTATTGAAATTTTCCACATTACTAAGAATACTGGTAGCTCCAAATATTGATAGGGCTACTATTAGTAAGTCATTAAGAAAAATTCCAGTTGCCAGTAGTATTCCGGGGAAAAACCCACGGTAGATTCCTGTTTGTATCAGTGCAAAAAAAGCTGGACCAAATCCAAATAGGAATGCCAATGATAATCCCAGAATTGTCCCTTCAATGAAAACATTCATAGTATGGATTATACTTATTTATCTAGTAATTTATTTTTTCTAAGATATGATTCCCATTCATCAATACGAGAATTTTTTAGTACTCGTGGGAATTTGTTAGCACTTCCTTCTTTACCTGACACTTTCATGTAATCGTAAAATACTTTAGCAGGAAGAACAGTTACACATACATCCTTAATGGCCTCCATTCGTTCCACACGATAATCGTCATTAAGGTTTTTAAGATGGTTATCAATAATTGTAGCTGCTTCATCTCCATCCAGCTTATCATCAGTTCCAATGTACCAATGATGTGCGAACAGGCTACCATGACTAACTCCAGCAACAGTAAATTCTTTGATCTCAATATCCAAATCTTCTTGCAGCAATTCTATGGCTCTATTCATGTTCTCCTGAGACAGATGTTCGCCACAGATGCTAATGAAATGCTTCGTGCGTCCTGTAATAATTATTTCAGATTTTGCCTTATCCACAAACCTGATTGTATCACCAAGCAAATATCTCCATGCACCAGCATTGGTTGACATTAACAGGGCGTAATCAACACCTTCTTCAACATCTTCAATGGTTAAAGTTTGAGGATTTTCTGTGAAGTTTCCCTCATCATCAAAATTATCACCATTAAAAGGTACAAACTCATAGTAGATACCATTGTCAAGAACTATTTCCATACCCTTGGTATTTTTGCCATTTTGAAAGGCAACATAGCCTTCAGAAGCAAGATATGATTCGGTATACATCAAAGGCTTGGCAACAAGTTTTTCAAAACTTTTAATATATGGTTTAAATGATACTCCACTATGCACATATACAGCCAGATTTGGCCATATGTCATGGATTGTATCTACTTTGTATTCCTCAATAATACGTTCCATAAGGATCTGAACCCAGGCAGGAACACCCACAATAATCCCAATGTCCCATGATGGTGCTTTTTTCACCATCTCATTTAACTTGGTTGCCCAATCATGAGTACGTGAAATCTTGCGTCCGGGACGATAGAAATGTTGGAACCAAAATGGAATATTTCCGGCTGTTATACCCGATAGATCTCCCTCATAATATTTGCCATTATATTGTAAATGAGTACTACCACCAATCATAAGAATTCCCTTCTCATAAAATTCAATGGGGAAATCAAATTTGGTTGCGGAAATTAGTTGACGTAAAGTAACCTGTTTAATTCCACGAAGCATATCGCTGGTTATGGGAATATATTTACTTGATGCTTCAGAAGTTCCAGAACTTAATGCAAAGTATTTAACTTTTCCAGGCCAAGCAACATAGGATTCTCCATTTAAAGCTCTGTACCACCATCTTTTATACATGGACTGGTAATCGTGAACAGGAACAGTTTCAGCAAATGCTTTTCCAACATCCTTGGCATTCAATAGTTTGGAGAAATTGTAATGTTCTCCAATTGCTGTAAATTGTGATTTACGAAGAAGTTCTACCAATTCTCTTTTCTGAGCTTTAACAGGTGTTAGCGTTCTACGTTGTTTTTCAACAGGTAGGTTACGTAACTCAAATGCTTTCTTTATAATGCTCC
>CALCGQ010000163.1 GCA_937901015.1 uncultured Bacteroidota bacterium
CCATTTGTCAGTGAAAAGCAGGACAATTCCACCTAGTATAAGCATCACTGCAACAACATATACACTTTCAAGTAACATGTCGATATAATCGCTTAGTAGCAATCCAAAAAAGGCAGCAGGAAGAAAAGCAATGAATAATTTATAGTAAAACTTAAGTGTCTGGAAAAATCTTTTCCAATACAAAACCACAACTGATAGTATGGCACCAAATTGAATGTTGATTATGAAAGCCTGAATGAAGTCATTACTTTTCATACCCATGATACCTTCTGCCAATATCATATGTCCTGTTGATGATACTGGTAAGAACTCTGTAATACCCTCAACTATTGCAAGGATAAGTGCTTCGATCCAACTCATACTAAATATTTTTAGTTGGTTTCTTTTGGTCTTTGCATAATGGCAAAGATTTCAATAATATATCCGGTTAAAATCAAGATTGGAGCCAATGTCAACCTTCTAAATCCAAATAGCGCTTCACTAAAAACTTCGGGATCATCAGATCCACCACCAATCATAAGTACAAAGCCTAATATGATAAAAAGAAGTCCTATTAGAAGGAGAGTGTAATTTTTACGATTAAAAGCAAACCCAAGTTCTTTTTCTTCGGTTTTTTGGTTCTGAACTTTTACTGCCATAGCTGAAATTTTTTCCAAAAGTACAATAAAAACGAAATAGTAACTTCTGTATGTAGCTTAGAAGGATTTATTAAGATCCAACACAATCAAAACAATGATGAATTTTTTTTGAAACTTCATTTCGTATTCACACATAATAATGCTATAAGCAAAACTCTGAAATAAATAATAAAAAGCTTTAAAACAGAAGGTTATAAGCTATTCATACATATGATCTGCTTTCATTCTTAGGTATTTTTCAACGGCAAAAAATGTTGAAACTCCTGTAATTAGCAATGCGCTTACAATTATAAAAACATTAAGATAAATTAACATAGTATTGCTGGCCAATAAGCTTAATTCGGGTATGTTTTGCTGAGCTGCAGCCATCACAATATAAAGTAGTATCATAGCAATTATGGCGCTAATTGTTCCTTGAATAAATCCAATGGCAATAAATGGTCTTATGATAAACCTCTCGGTTGCTCCCACAAGCTGCATTGTCCGTATGATAAATCTTTTCGAATAGATGGATAATCTAATGGTATTGTTTATTAAAGCTACAGCAATAAACAGCAGTAGCAGAGCAAACCCAAATAGGATTAAACTAATCTTACGGATGTTTTTATTTATAAGATGTACAACAGATTTCTGGTAATATACTTCTTTCACAAACTCATTTTCCAGAACCATATTCTCCATCATCAGGATACTGTCATTATTTGCCCAGTCTGCATTAAATCTAACATCAATTGAAGGAAGCAGTGGATTATTCTCATCATCAATAAAACCAGTAAATTCTTCACCGAGTAATCCATTTAGTCTTTCGGTTGCAACTTCCTTTGTTATATATTCGGTTGATTTTATTCCTGGATTTAGGTCCAATTGCTTTTGTAGGTAAACAATATCAGCTTCTTTAATATTATCATTCATAATTATCTCGAAACCAATATTTTCCCTTATGTAATTTGATAAACTCTTCGCCTGTAATATGAATAATCCAAGGAATCCTAGAGTAAATAATACCAATGTAATACTTATTACAGAAGTAATGTATGAAGTGTTAATTCGTCGTCTGTTAGAGTTATCGTTGTAGGAAGCCATAATTGAGGCTAAAATAAAAAATAATACAATTGCAAGTTTTATTAATTTCGCAACCTCAAATTTTGACAAAGAATGAGGCTATTAATCATATATATATTACTAACAATCCCATTGGTTTTTGTTGGTCAGTATTCCACTGACTATGACAAAAATCTGCATGTTATTAGGGATACTGTAGAATATATAAATCAGGTTAAAGAGAGTTCGGCCAATGAGTTAGTTGATATTCAAGTGGCAATTCCGGAAATTAAGCTTGATATCAGATATGCAACCGCAAATAATTTTACAGGTGAGGTAATTTATAATAGTCCGGATGCTTTCGTTAGAAAACCACTTGTTACATCTTTGAAAATAATTCAGGAATCATTGAAAAAATATGGACTTGGCTTAGTGGTTTTTGATGCATATCGACCATATTCTGCAACGGTTAAGTTTTATGAAGTATATAAGGATACCAATTATGTCGCCTCACCATGGAAAGGATCTCGGCATAATCGTGGAGCTGCTGTTGATGTAAGCTTGATTAGTTTAGAAACAGGAGAAGAAATTCAGATGCCGACAGGTTTTGATAATTTTTCGGAAGTTGCACATCCCGATTATATGAATTTACCTGAAAATGTAATTAAAAACAGAGAGCTATTAATATCTGAAATGCAAAACCATGGATTCAGAGTCTATCCGTATGAATGGTGGCATTTTGACTTTATAGGATGGGAGGAATATTCGTTAATGGATATTTCTTTTGAGAAACTTAGGGGTATTGGTAATAAAAAATAGAAAATAAATAATAATAGTTATACAATGGGTTACGATTTCCAAAGGATTGAAAAGAAGTGGCAGGAATACTGGAGTAAAAATCAGACATTCAAAGTTTGCATTGATCAAAATAAACCAAAATACTATGTTCTTGATATGTTTCCTTACCCATCAGGGTCGGGTCTACATGTAGGACATCCACTTGGTTACATTGCATCTGATATTTATTCTCGTTTTAAGAGACATAAAGGGTTCAATGTATTGCATCCTATGGGTTATGATGCTTACGGATTACCAGCTGAGCAATATGCAATTCAAACGGGAACGCACCCTGAGATTACAACTGAAAAAAATATACTGAGATATCGTGAGCAGCTTGATAAAATTGGATTTTCTTTCGATTGGAGTCGAGAGGTAAGAACAAGCGATCCTAAGTATTATAAGTGGACTCAATGGACCTTTATTCAGTTATTTGAATCATGGTTCAACAATGATACAAACAAGGCCGAAAGAGTTAGTGATTTGGTAGTTTATTTTGCCAATAACGGAAACAAAAACCTGAATGCTGTTTGTGATGAAGTTGATGATTTTACGGATGCTGAATGGAATAGTTATACCGAACGGCAACAGCAGGAGTTATTGATGAAGTATCGTCTTGCATTCATATCAGAAACTATGGTAAACTGGTGTCCGGAACTAGGTACTGTACTTGCCAATGATGAGGTGAAGGAAGGGCTTTCCGAAAGAGGTGGTCATCCTGTTGAGAAGAAACTTATGAAGCAGTGGTCATTAAGAATTACTGCATATAGCCAGAGACTATTGGATGGGTTAGATAATCTTGACTGGCCGGATTCATTAAAGGAAATGCAACGAAATTGGATTGGAAGAAGTGAGGGGGCATCAGTGATTTTCAATCTAGCCGGAAATAATTCTAAAGGCGAAATAGAGGTATTTACAACTCGACCTGATACTTTGTTTGGTGCTACCTTTATGGTGCTTGCACCAGAGCATGAATTGGTAGATGAAATTACAACTGCTGATCAGAAAGAGGATGTGGATAATTATGTTACATGGGCGAAAAATCGTTCTGAACGTGAACGTATGACCGAGGTTAAAAATGTTTCCGGTCAATTCACAGGGGCTTATGCTATGAATCCATTGACAAATGAAGAAATACCAATCTGGATTGCTGATTATGTGCTTTCGGGATATGGAACAGGTGCAATAATGGCCGTGCCGGGTCATGATAGTCGCGATTTTGCTTTTGCACGACATTTTAACTTACCAATTATCCAGGTGGTTGTAAAGGAAGGCGAAGCGGAAACTGACCCAACAGAGTGGGATGATTCATATGACTCCAAAGAAGGAGTAATGATAAACTCAGGTTTTATCACCGGAATGCCAGCTGCAGAAGCCATCAAGGCTACCATCACCAGAATTGAGGAAATGGGAATTGGAAAAGGGACCATTAACTACCGGTTACGTGATGCTATTTTTAGCCGTCAGAGATACTGGGGTGAACCATTTCCAATGTATTATAAAGATGGGATGCCTTATGCTTTAAGCTATGATAAACTTCCTCTGGAATTACCAAAAGTAGATAGCTACCTTCCAACCAAAGAAGGAAATCCTCCCTTGGCAAATGCTAATAATTGGGTAACAGAAGAGGGCTATCCTCTTGAAACCAATACAATGCCTGGCTTTGCAGGATCAAGTGGGTATTATTTAAGATACATGGATCCTAATAATGAATCAGAATATTTCTCAAGGGAAGCAAATGAATATTGGAAGGATGTTGATCTCTACATCGGTGGTGATGAACATGCTGCTGGTCATTTAATTTATTCTCGTTTTTGGAACAAGGTATTATTTGATATGGGTCTTGTTTGTGAAGATGAGCCATTTAAAAAATTGATAAATCAGGGCAAAATACAAGGGCGTTCAAGTTTTGTCTACAGAATTCAAGGCACTAACAAATTCGTATCCTATGGATTGAGAAAAGATCACCCAACAACTGCTTTGCATGTGGATATCGATCTTGTTAGCAATGATATATTGGATATTGATGGATTTAAAAACTGGCGTTCCGAGTTCAATGATGCTGAGTTTGTGCTGGAAGATGGAAAATATATATGCGGGTATGAAGTTGAAAAAATGTCCAAATCCAAACATAATGTCCAAAATCCGGATGCATTAATTGAGAAGTATGGCGCTGACACACTTCGCCTTTATGAAATGTTCCTGGGACCATTGGAGCAGGATAAACCTTGGGATACAAATGGTATTGAAGGTGTTTTCAGATTTTTACGAAAGCTATGGCGTCTATATTTTGATGATACGGATGAATTAATTATAACTGATGAAAAGGCCAGTGCAGATGAATTAAAATCTCTTCATAAAACCATTAAAAAGGTCACTTCTGATATTGAACGGTTCTCTTTTAATACAGGAGTTAGCGCATTTATGATTTGTGTTAATGAGCTTAGTGATCTGAAATGTAGTAAGAGGGAAATTCTTGAACCCTTTGCAATATTATTGGCTCCATATGCTCCACATATTAGTGAAGAAATTTGGCAGAAACTAGGTAATGATCAAAGTATTACCACAGCAGAGTTCCCAATTCATAATGATGAGTTTCTAGTTGAAAACACCTTTGAATATCCCGTTTCATTTAATGGAAAAATGAGATTCAAACTTGCTCTACCTGTTAATATGGCTAAGAACGAAATTGAAGATGCTGCTTTGTCTGCCGAAGAAGCTGCAAAATGGCTTGAAGGAAAAACTGTAAGGAAGATCATTGTTGTACCAAATAGAATAATTAATATTGTAGTTGGATAGTCAATAATATAACAAAACGGTAAATCATAATATGTTCCGGAGAGAGTTCCATATAATTCTAAGTGTTTTTTCTTTTTTATTATTGGGTGAGCTACATTCTCAGGATACTGTTGTAAATAATGCTTTTAAAGCAGGAGAGTATCTGAAATACAGGGTGTATTATAGTTCTTCTTTGGGTAATCTTACAGCTGGAGAAGCAATTCTAACGGTTGAAAACTGGAAGGATACAAAGCAAGGTAGAACCAAAGATGTTTATCATATTACCGGTATTGGTAACTCGAAGGGTATGTTTAATTGGTTCTTCAAGGTTCGCGATAAATTTGAGACTTTCATCGATAAGGAAACACTATTACCATATGCTTTTTTACGTAAAACACGTGAAGGAAAGTATAAGCAGGATGACAGAGTTATATTCGACAGGGAGAAAAACGAAGCAATAACAAATTCAGAATCAGTAAAAAGTGTTCCGCCTGATGTTCATGATTTTGTATCAGCATTATATTTTATGCGTACCATAAGTGTGGAAGATTTTGATGCGGATAGTATGTACAGGATTAATTTCTTTTTGGATGATTCTGTTTACACATCGGCAGTTAAATTCATGGGTAGGGTAGATGTTGTTACCCAATGGGGCACCGTTGAATGCCTAAAGATAGCCCCAATGATGGCATCTGGGGAAGTGTTTGCTGAGAAATATCCAATGTTTGTTTATGTGAGTGACGATGATAGTCATGTTCCAATTTTTGCCGAATCGGAGGTTATTGTTGGATCTGTAAAAATGGAGCTAATAGAATACAACAATCTAAGTGAAAGTTTAAAGCCAAAAGAGAAGAAGCCGAAACCCAAGAAGGTTGATGATGAAACAAAAAAGCCTGGAATTGATTAATCCCAGGCCTTTAATTTTATATAGCAAAGATGCTATTTTGAGGTTTCTTTCACACGCATATCACCGAGTAATACATCCCAAAAACCAATCAGTCGACCACCAATTTGAGTTTCTTTGCGTTTTACAAAAACGGTAATATCCTTTTTAGTAGTATCTTGGTATACTAACCTACCCTCGGCATCATATCCCTTAAATTTTTGAAAAATTGTGATAACGCCAACATATGTACCATCTGGTTGTTTTTGCAGATCGCTCATATATTCAATGTTATACCACTCAATTTCAACCTTTTTATAATTAAGGCGCATCAAACGTTCGAAGTATTTTCTCACGTTGAAATAATTAATGTCTTCAGGATTATTAATTGAAGAAACTCCTATTTCACTGTCGGGCATAAATAGCTCTTCTGCTCTGTCAATTACCCTGTTAGCCTCACTCCATGGAGTTTCCTTACTTCCAATAATGCTAATATATTTACTAAGGTCACGAACCTTCTCAAGTGCCAGACTGTCAACGGCCTGTTTACGTTCAGGACTCAGGTCATCCTGTGCAGTTGCCTGAAATCCAATTCCAGACAATAGTATTGCAATCCACAAATATGCTAGTTTCATTTTTTTACTTTTTAATTAATTCCAATTCAGTAATCTTACCTAAACCATCACGCTTAACTGATTCTACCTTGTATCTATACTCTTGCTTATCCTTTAGATAATTCAAAAATTTACTGATAGTCGTAGGTCTGTCGTAGTCATTAAATCCTCCGGCCTGACTTATAATAATCAGAACGGGTACATCAGGGCTTGCAAATTGATCCATCGAAAGAGTAATTTTTCTATTTGCAGCATCAATTGTTGTTGATGTTGAAATGGCAGCAAGTTCTGTATCAATCTTCTCGTATTTGGAAGCATCTTTCATTCGCCTTTCTTCCTCTTCACGTTTAAGCCTATCCTCTTCGGCAAGTCTTTCTGCTTCAGCTCTATCCATTGATATCTTTGCTTCTACCTTTGAAATAAGGTCGATAACTTCTGGGTCATCAATATTGTATGATCTAATAACATCAAGCCTTTGTTCCTGCTCATCCAATGACCAGTTAGTAGTTCCATTTAGCATTGCATTCAGGTCGTTTTTAGCCTGATTTACTTTCATTTCATATTCTGCAGCAGCTTTTTCACGTGCCAGTTTCTTTTTGCTTTTGCAGGAAGTAGTGCTTCCGACAATCAACATAATTGACAAAGAGAACACAAGTATCTTTGCAGAATTCTTTAATAATAATTTCATCGTTTTGTTTTTGATAAAGATCTATAACTAATAGAATGCAAAATTACCCAAAAAATTGTACGACCTTTGTGAAATAATGTTAAGAGTAAAGCACTATACTATACCAATCTTCATTCCTGAGCTTGCATGCCCCTTTCAATGTGTGTTTTGCAATCAGAAAAAAATTTCCGGACAAACTCATATTCCAACCGGTGATGAAATAACCAAAACCATTGACAGTCACTTACGTACCTTCAGAAGAAAAAACAAGAATGTTGAGGTTGGCTTTTTTGGAGGAAGCTTCACTGGCATTCCAATTGACGAGCAAAAACAGTACTTGAAATATGTTCAACCTTATATCCGTTTGGAGAAAGTTCAAAGCATAAGATTGTCCACACGACCGGATTATATTACCGAAGAAATACTATTAATGCTCAAAAAGTATAATGTAACTACAATTGAACTTGGTGCTCAATCATTTGATGATGAAGTCCTCAAAACAACAAGACGAGGACATTCTTCACACGATATAGTTGTAGCATCTGAGCTCATCCTTAAACATGGGTTTAACCTCGGATTACAAATGATGGTTGGACTACCTGGCGACACTTTGGAAAAGTCCATTAATACAGCCAAAAGAATAATTGAGTCAGGAGCTCATAATACAAGAATTTATCCATCATTGGTAATTAAGGATACACTGATGCATAACTGGTATAACGATGGGAAATATAAGCCACTTAGTTTATCGGAAGCAGCTAGTTGGTGTAAAATAATTCTGCCAATGTTCGAACAAGCTGGAATTGATGTTTTACGTGTTGGATTGCATCCTTCGGAAGGATTAACATCGGGTGATGATCTTATTGATGGACCATTTCATTCATCTTTTAAGGAGCTAGTGCTAACGGAAATTTGGGCTGATATTCTGAAACAGGCTACTGAAAATATTAAAGAGGAGAAGCTTGAAATCCGAGTAAATCCAAAGGAGATAAACTATGCAATTGGCTATAAATCAAAAAATAAGAATGAGTTGCTCAGCAAGTTTAGGTATGTAATGTTTATTACTGATGAAAGTATTGCAGGCAGAGGAATTAAAATCCATTAACCATAAATCCACCATCAACAATAATATTTTGTCCTGTTACATAAGATGATGCCGGCATACACAAGAAGGCAACAACTCTGGCAACTTCTTCGGGTTCCGCAATACGTCCGATTGGTGTCTTTTCAATTACCTCATCATAATAATCCTGATTTTCCATAAGGCCCTTAACAAGTGGAGTATTTGTGTACCATGGAGATACAGCATTAACCCGAATATTGTCCTTTGCCCATTCAATGGCCAGATATTTAGTAAGTTGATGAAGGGCTGCTTTTGTCATACCATAGGGTGAACCTGTTCGAATATGAGTTAATCCGGCAACAGATAGTACATTAACAATTGTACCTTTCCATGATTTACTAAGAAGCGGATGAGCAAATCTGCTAATCTCAAAATTTGAATTCATGTTTGTATCCAGAATTTTTTGATATTCTTCATAAGTGTATTCAACACTTTTTTTACGGATGTTGGTTCCAACATTATTGACCAGTATATCAAGCTTATCAAATTTTTCACTGATACTGTCAAATAGATGTTTACGCCCTTTCTTTGTTGATACATCAGTAACAATTCCATAGGAATCAACACCTAGCTTCGAAATTTTTTTCGTGACTTCGCTAACCCTATCGGTATTACGTGATACAACTATGATATTTGCACCAAGTTTGGCCATCTCTTCAGCGATTGATAATCCAATACCATAGGTGCTGCCTGTAATCAGAGCAAGCTTGCCTTTCAGGTTCCATGTATTCTCGTCCATCGTATCTAGTTTAAGATCAAAAACTGATGTCTTTAAAACATAATTTAGTATCCCAAAAATAAGTAGTTTATAATTGCTGAAGGAATATTAATATTATTAATCTCTTGCGGCAACCATTTTCTTGTAATTATCTATGGCAATAAAATAATCAGGATCCTCTAGAACATTGACATCACATATTTTTTGTGCTTTTTTTATCAGTTTCCTGCAATCATTACTGAGATGTCTTAAATGTATGGTCTTTCCTTGTAGCAAATATTTATCTGCAATCTTATTTATAGCTTCAATTGCACTTTGGTCCATTATCCTTGATTCCTTAAAATCAATAATAATTTCATCAGGATCATTATTAAAATCAAATTTCTCAGTAAATGTTTTTGTGGAGCCAAAGAAGATTGGACCATATATCTCATAATGTTTAATACCATGTTCATCAATACGTTTTCTTGCCCTAACTCGTAAAGCATTTTGCCATGCAAAAACCAAAGCAGATATAATTATACCGGATAACACGGCAATTGCCAAATCGACCATTACCGTAACCGCTGTTACAACTGCAATTACCAAGACATCAGCTTTAGGTACCTTGTTAATTATTTTGAATGTAGACCATGCAAAAGTTCCTATTACAACCATAAACATTACACCTACCAGTGCAGCAATTGGTACCATTTCTATGTAACTTGAAGCAAATAGTATAAAAACAAGCAATGATAGACCGGCAACAATTCCCGATAATCTGCCTCTACCTCCTGATTTAATATTAATGATACTCTGACCGATCATTGCACAGCCTCCCATACCACCGAAAAACCCATTTACAATATTAGCAGTTCCCTGGGCTACACATTCTCTGTTGCCACTACCGTGATTATCGGTTAGTTCATCAATTAAATTTAAAGTCATTAATGACTCTATTAATCCTATTGCTGAAAGTATTAGTGCATATGGAAGTATTATCATAATACTTTCGAGAGTGAATGGAATTATGGGTATGGCAAAAGTTGGGAGGCTTGCAGCAAGACTTCCATTTCCATCAGGGCTACCCGATGCAACAAAGCTCCTTACCGTTTCGGTATCTACACCAAAAAATATCACAAAAGCAGAAACAATTAATATTGCCAATAGGGTAGATGGTAGTTTCTTGGAAACTTTAGGAATTAATACCATAAGGGCCATGGTAAGTGATACAAGGCCTACCATTATTAGGAGTTTTTCTCCACCGAGCCATTCCCCATCTGACTTGAACATACCCAATTGGGATATCATAATAACAATTGCAAGGCCATTCACAAATCCCATCATAACAGGATGTGGTATCATTCTTACATATTTTCCCAGTCTCAGAACACCCGCCAGTATTTGAAATAGTCCGGTAAATAGTAGGGTTACAAAAAGAAATTGTAAACCAAGTTCAGGACCTGAGTATCCTAGAGTAGAGCCATAATTATTGGCATCACTTACAAGGTTTACCATCACAACAGCCATGGCTCCGGTTGCTCCAGATATCATTCCAGGCCGACCACCTATTACCGCCGTGATCAATGCCATCATAAAAGCACCGTATAGTCCGATTATAGGTGAAATTCCGACTATAAAGGCGAATGCCACAG
>CALCGQ010000164.1 GCA_937901015.1 uncultured Bacteroidota bacterium
TTGATCCTGAGGTTGCCGTAAATGTTGTGGATCTAGGATTAATATATGAGATACATCATAGTGAAGCAGAAAATACTATTCAAGTTGTATGCACTTTATCTTCAAGAGGATGCCCCTTAGGTGATGTGATAATGAAAAACATGGAAGTCGTTATAGAAAATGTTTACCCTGTATATAATATTAATATTGAACTTACTTGGGAGCCAGAATGGAATCCTGATATGATTACTGAAGCGGGTCGAATAGCAATCGATAGTTAGACATGTTCAATAAAACAACAGAATATTCAATAAGAGTGATACTATTGCTTGGGTTAGAAACAAATCAAAGTAGTTTATTGGGTGTTTCTGCAATAGCAGGAAAACTGAGTTTTCCAGAAGCTTTTATTGGTAAAGTATTGCAATCATTGGTTAAAATTGGACTTATTAAATCAATAAAAGGTCCTGGTGGAGGTTTCTTTTTACATCCAGAATCGTATAATCTTACGATTCTTAACATAGTTGAAAAGGTAGAAGGTTTGAATTTTCTTAATAAATGTGGCCTTGGTATTAGTTCATGTAATAGCGATAACCCTTGCCCCATACATAATGAATACAATAAAGTTGCAGAGAGTTTAACAGTTGCTCTATCCAGTAAAACTGTGAGTGAGATAAATAATGAGATGAGATTGGGTAATTATGAACTTAATTATATTTGATTATATTTGATTCTATTTCTACATTTTACAGCTTATAACATTGAATGTGTGTGATTTCAGATAACTGACATGTCTATTGATCATTGACCATACCAATATTGTAATAACTAAATATACCCTCCCTTTTTCATACCGAAAAATAGAACCATTCTAAGTAAAATTATGTCGTTTATACATAAAAAGGTTGTTATATTTGCCTTTGTTATAAATTAAACACTAACGACAATGAAAAAACATAATTTTTACGCGGGTCCTTCAATTCTACCAAAATACACAATTGAAAAAACTGCTGAAGCTGTAATTAATTTTGCCGGAACTGGACTTTCTGTAATGGAGGTTAGCCATCGTAGTAAAGAATTTGTTGCAGTTGTTGATGAGGCAACTGATCTCTTTAAAGAACTACTAAAAATCCCTGATAATTATTCAGTTATATTCGTTGGTGGAGGAGCTAGTACACAATTTGCTATGGTACCTTTTAACCTATTTAATAAAAAGGCTGCATATTTAAATACAGGAGCTTGGTCGAAAAAAGCCATAAAAGAGGCACAAATGTTTGGTGAAGTAGATGTAGTTGCATCATCTGATGATAAAAATTTCAACTATATACCTAAAGGTTATTCCATTCCTGAAGATGCTGATTATTTCCACATTACTACAAATAATACCATTTATGGTACTGAAATCAAGTATGACATAGATTGCCCTATACCTTTAGTAGCAGATATGTCATCTGATATTTTCTCACGTCCAATCGATATTTCAAAATATGCAATAATTTATGGTGGTGCTCAAAAGAATCTTGCACCTGCCGGAGTTACTTTTGTTATTGTACGTAATGATATTCTTGGTAAAGTAGAACATCACCTTCCTACAATGATGAATTATAAAACTCACATTGACAAGGAAAGCATGTTTAACACACCTCCAGTTGTTCCTATTTTTGCTGCTCTTCAAACACTTAGATGGTTAAAAGATCAGGGTGGAGTAGAAGCTATGAATAAAGTTAATGTTCACAAAGCTGGATTACTTTACAATGAAATTGATCGAAATAGCATGTTTAAAGCTACGGTTGAAGACCTTGATGATAGATCGTTGATGAATATTTGCTTTGTTATGACCGAAGGAAATGAAGATAAAGAAAATGCATTCTTTGAATTTGCTACTTCCAAAGGAATGGTTGGTATTAAAGGTCACCGCTCAGTAGGAGGTTTCCGTGCATCAACATATAACGCTCTACCTGTAGAAAGTGTAGAAGTATTAGTTGCCGCCATGCAGGAGTTTGAAAAAGAAAACAAATAATCTAACTATAAACACTAAATTATACTGGTATGACAAAAGTATTAGTCGCCACAGAAAAACCATTTGCACAAGCTGCTGTAGATCAAATAGCAGATATATTTAAAGAAGCAGGGTTTGAATGTACTTTCTTTGAAAAATATAATGGTCAGGATGAACTTATTGCCGCTGTAGCAGAAACAGAGGCAATGATCATTAGGAGTGATAAAGTTACTCCTGAAGTTCTTAATGCAGCTCCAAATCTCAAAATTGTTGTGAGGGCTGGTGCAGGTTATGACAATGTAAACTTAGAAACAGCTGCAAAAAACAATGTAGTTGTTATGAATACTCCAGGTCAAAACTCAAATGCAGTTGCTGAACTTGCACTCGGTATGATGGTATATCAAGCTCGTGGTCATTTCAATGGTAAATCAGGAACTGAATTATGTTGTAAAAAACTTGGTATCCACGCATATGGAAATGTTGGTAAACTAGTTGCTAAAATTGCCAAAGGATTTGGTATGGAAGTATTTGCATTTGATCCTTTTGTTGAAAAGGCAGACATTGAAGCTGACGGAGTTACTGTTTTCAATACTGTAGAAGAATTGTATTCTACTTGTGATTACATCAGTTTGCATATCCCAGCAAATGAGCACACCGTAAAATCTATTAACTATGACCTCCTTGCATCTATGAAACCTGATGCTACATTGGTAAATACAGCGAGAAAAGAAGTTATAGACGAAGATGATATGCTTAAAATTCTTGAAGAAAAGCCTGGATTTAGTTTTGTTTCTGATATACCACCTGTTCAAAGGGAGATAATGGAAGAAAAATATCCTGAGCGTTGTTTTTTCACTCCAAAGAAGATGGGAGCACAAACTGCTGAAGCTAATATCAATGCTGGAAAAGCTGCCGCAAATCAGATAATTAACTTTATCAATAAAGGAGATATAACTTTTAAAGTAAACTAGAACACACATATCACACCGCTGTTTAGTTTGTACTTATTAGTTAATTACTGGAATTCTTATTTATATAAGTCTTTAAACAACAGACATCTGGTGTGTCACTAATAACTATATACCATAACCATATTATGTTTAATCAAAAAGAAAAAGCTGAAAAGATTGGAACATTTTTTAGATTTGAGGATCTTAGAATATACCACAAATCAATGGACTACATTAACTGGTTACAAGATGTAACAATGTCATTCCCAGGAAATGATCAATCACAATTTGTATTACGATTTTCCGACTCTGCTCGCAATATTGCATTTTATATTGCTGAAGGGTCAGCACGAAATAAAAGTCAATTTATTCATTTTTTAAAACTTGCTAAAAGCTCAATAAGAGAGTGTCTGATTTTCACCTCTCTATCTTTTAAACAAAATAATATTAGTGAATCACAGGAAGAAGAATCACGTCAGCAATTAATGGAAATGACCAAAATGATTGGTGCCTTAATATCATCACTTCAAAGAGCTAGTGGAACCAGTAGCAATGGGAACAACGGTAGTAATCATAGCGGTAATGGTAACTATAGATACAATGGAAAAGGTATTCATGGTGATCCTGAGAAGGATAAATATAATTCTGAAGAGCCTGAGGTTGTTAGGGTTGAATTCGAAGACTAATAATTAACAAAAAAAAACATTTCTAACTAAATAAAACATCAAGAGTATGGCAACACTTAAAGCATTTAAAGGCTATAGACCACCACAGAATATTGTGAGAGAATTAGCCTCGCGTCCTTATGATGTATTAAACTCATCTGAAGCAAAATCAGAAGCTTCTGGAAACAAGTATTCGTTATTGCACGTTATCAAACCGGAAATTGATCTGGATGAAAACATCAACCTGTATAGTCAGGAAGTGTATGATAAAGCAAAAAGTAATTACAATAAATTTAAAGAAAATGGTTGGCTTGCTCAAGATAACGATGACTATCTTTACATTTATGCTCAAACAATGTTCGGCAAAACACAATACGGTATCGTAGGTTGTGCCAGCGTTGATGACTACATGAACAATGTTATTAAAAAACATGAATTAACTCGTCCTGATAAAGAGGAAGATAGAATGAAACATGTTCGTATAACAAATGCAAATATGGAGCCTGTTTTCTTCTCATATCCTGCAGTTGAAGAGATTGATGCCATAGTAGCGAAATTTGTTAATGAAAATGATGCAGATTATGATTTTACTGCTGATGATGAAGTTGATCACCATTTTTGGGTTATTAAAGATAAGGTTATCATAAACAGAATTATCGAATTATTTGACCAACTGCCAGCAACATATGTTGCTGATGGTCACCACAGAACTGCAGCTGCTGCGCTTGTTGGAAATGAGAAAAAAGCAAATAACCCTAATCATAATGGTGATGAGGAATACAATTTCTTTTTAGCAGTTCATTTTCCTGATAATCAGCTTACAATAATTGATTACAATAGGGTTGTTAAAGATTTAAA
>CALCGQ010000165.1 GCA_937901015.1 uncultured Bacteroidota bacterium
AAAAGTTAGGGCTAGTTTTGTTATTAAATCAATATGTACTATTCTTCTGTATGTTGAAGCTCTCCCATCCAACTAAAACCAACTGGGAATGTGGACTCTGTATCACTCATTTTCGTGCCAATTATTGCCTCTTGTAAAAGTACCGACATCTCATATTCGCATTTGCCATTATTGGTTGTACCACTAACATATAACTTTGCATGATAATTGGTAACTGAAGTAAATGAATGTGAAAAGTCGGTTTGGCCGACCAATGTTACTTCCTGATTATTGCTATCCATATACTTAATGGTATCAACAGCTACATCACCTGTTGACATTACCTCATACTTAATAGTATAAGTCTTTTTTTCACTGTCATCATCCTTTTTACAAGATGTAATTCCTATAAATAGAATTGCTGTTGCTAATAATAATAAATTTCTCATATTTTGTTTATTTTGCTTATGCTAAAATAGGCATTATATATTTTGGGATAGGCGTTTTTCAAACAGAATTCATCTTTAATAACTATGTTTGCACTCAAACTTTATGAAACATGAAATACATCATTCTTCTTACATTAACAGTTATACTTTCCATAAATCTGGTTACAGCAGACGAAGGTGATACTATTGTTATCCAAACAATTGATAATGACACACCTCTGCTTCCAGGATGGAATAGTCCACGTTCGGGAAAATACCTATTTCCAAGTGATACTATTTCGTTTTCAAAAATATTGATGTCGTATAATCTGAAATGTGATCCTGGTCAAAATCCTTCCTGCGGGGAATGGGATTATACAACTCACACTAAAATATTGGAACACACTGGTGTATTTGATTCTACTTTATACTATCACCCCAACTATATTGTTAACAATCAGAGTCCTGACAGTTTCTTAATGATGACCATTCCATCTTATAGATATATTCCAACTCTTGAGTATATTAACCAAACCAGTCCAACAACAATTGCTGAACCCGGAGATGGAAATGAGACATTTAACCTTCCAATAAATTCAAATTCAAAAGATGGGAGAACACAATTTATTATTACAGCTGAAGAACTTCAATCGGCAGGTTTGCAAACTGGAGACATAACAGGTTTACAATTGGATCTTTTAACAGGATCAGTTGAACTAAAACACTTTACAGTTAGAATTGGAGTTATACAGGAGGATATTCTTCCTGTTAACAGTTATTACGAAAACGAGCTTGTTACTGTTTATAATAGAAATATAACATTAAATAACAGTAATCAATATATACCATTCTCATTTCCATTTAATTGGGATGGTACAAATAATATTGTTATTGATTTTAGTTATGCTGATCATAGCGGTTCTGCTACAATTAAAGGAGACCTTAGTGATGCTAGTACGACCATAACTTCAGATGAAAGTGATGGTATACTGGATTATGAAGGTTGGGATTTTGTAGAAGTGCCCAAGGAAGTTTTTAGTACAATTGATAGTGCTATTACTATTTCATTCTGGCAATACGGAAATCCAGATATTCAACCGATTAACTCTTCAATATTAGAAGGTGTTGACAGTTTAGGTAGACGAGTTTTAAACGTGCATTTACCATGGAGCAACGGTAAAGTATACTGGGATGCTGGGTTTGATGGCAGTGAGCGTATTTTTAAACAGGCAAATGCTACTGATTATGAAGGACAATGGAATTTTTGGACTTTTATAAAAGATGCCAGATCAGGTAGTATGCAAATCCTACTGAACGGAAACCTCTGGTTTATTGGAAATGGACGTAAGAAGCCAATGTCAAATATCGAACAATTTAGAATTGGAGCTGCCCTAACTTACGATGGTTATTACGCAGGTATGATAGATGATTTCAGAATTTGGGATACCATTGTAAGCTGGGATGTAATTTCGCAATGGATGTACAAAGAAATCACTCCTGACCATCCAAATTATAGTCATCTCAAAGCATATTATCAATTCGATGAAGGAGCTGGGACATCAGTTACTGACTCCAGTCCAAATAATTACACTGGGAATCAATTTGGGTACCCTGAGTGGAAAGATTATCAAGGGGTTAATAGAATCAAGAATTCTATTAACAATACGGTTAGGGCTCATTTAACCATTGAAAATGGTATCTACAACCCAGCATCACTCGATTCTATTGTTGTTGTCGACACAAATGAAATGGCACAAGTGAATATTATCACATACGATCCAAATAACCCCCCAATGCCTCTTGATACTTTAACAAAATGGCCATCTTACTACAATAATTATGTGTATGATAACGGAGGTAATGCGGTTGATTCAACTTTGGTAGCTCCTGATGAAGTTATTTATCTAATAGAGATGCCGTATTACGGTAGCCCATTTGAAATCCTTAATCCATGGGAGATTGGACGTTTTATTACACCTTATGGTAATGGTTTATCTCTTGGAAATGATGGATTTACATGGGTTTATGATGTAACAGACTATCGTTCTTTTCTATCAGATTCAGTACATATTACTGCAGGTAATTTTCAAGAACTACTTGATTTAGAATTTCATATGATTGAAGGTACACCTTCCAGGGAGGTATTAAAAATCGATAAAGTGTATTCCGGATATTGGTATCTTGAAAATTTTGAAGAAGTAGTTCCTCCTGATACAATTGCTTTATTGAGTGATGCAAGTTCATTTAAGGTAAAAACCAGAACCACAGGTCACCTTTTCGATAACCCCACAAATTGCGCTGAATTTTGTGAAAAAATTCAAAGTCTTGATGTGAACGAACAACTTGTTTCAGAATGGCAAATATTACAGGAATGCTCAGATAATCCCCTTTATCCTCAAGGTGGAACATGGATTTATGATCGAGCTGGATGGTGCCCAGGATTGGATGTTACAGAACAGAACATTGAAATAACTCCCTACGTAACTAGTGATACTGTTATCCTAGACTATAACACTCAATATGACCAATACGGAAGATATGTGCTAGAGGTTCATTTATTCTCTTATGGAGAGCATAATTTCAACATCGATGCAGCAGTTGAGGAAGTTATTGCACCTAACAAGTTAAAACGATATGGCAGATTCAATCCCACAGCAGCAGCTCCAATAATTGTTATTAGCAATCAGGGATCAGAGCCACTTACATATCTACACATTGTATATGGTCCAGAAGGTGCTGAAACAGACTATTACTGGAATGGATTATTGGAATTTGGTGAAAAAGAGGAAATTAGACTTGAGGAATTTGATTGGGAAGACTGGTTAACAGGAGATGGTAATTTCTCCGTTCAGCTTCTAAATCCAAATAATCAGGCAGATGAAAATACCGTAAATAATGTATATTTTTCCGAATACAATCTACCACCGGTTTATCCAGGCACAATTATTCAACATTTCAGAACAAATAAGACGGCCTATCAAAACACTTGGCAGATACTTTCTAATAATGATGATATAATTCTTGAAAGGGATAATTTTGAAAATGAGACTCTCTATATTGATACAATTTCATTTATAAATGATTGCTATCAATTCTATTTACATGACACAGGTGATAATGGTATTTCATTTTGGGCTAACAACGAAGGCAGCGGGTTATTGCGATGGTATGACCTGGAAGGCAATATGTTAAAGAATTTCAATGGCGATTTTGGTGATAATATCTATCATAGTTTCTATACTGATATTTATCTTGATATAGAGCAAACTTCTAGTGATATCGACTACCAGATAATTCCTGTTCCAAACAATGGTGATTTTTCAATAAAATATATTAGCAAAAATGGAAACGAATCTGTTTCTGTTAAAGTTTATAATTCAATGGGACAGTTAATATATAACTCAGAATCTGGTTCATACAAAAACAACCTGATTAAAGTATCATTAGGCGATATTCCGGCTGGTGTATACACATGCATTGTTAATTCAGGAGAAACATCGTTAAGTAAAAAGTTTATTGTAAATAAATAGCACTTCATACTTAGATAATGAAAACTGATATTACTGATATGCTGGGTATTAAGTATCCTGTGATTATGGCACCAATGTTTCTGGTTACCAATGCTCAGATGGTTATTGAAGCGCTCAAAGCAGACATAACTGCTGCAATCCCTGCATTGAATTTCCGTAGTGATTCTGAATTCAGAAATGCCATATCAGAGATTAAAAATCACTCTCCTAAACCATTTGGTGTTAATCTAATTGTTAATAAATCAAATTATAAACTTAAGAAGCAACTTAGTACCTGTTTAGAAATGAATGTTGGGTTTATTATTACTTCTCTGGGAAATCCGGAGGATGTTATTTCACAATGTAAACCTATGGGTATTAAAGTTTTTTGTGATGTTATAAACTCTTCCCAAGCCATTAAGGTTGAAAAACTTGGTGCTGATGCAGTAATTGCTGTGAATTCTATGGCAGGTGGTCACACAGGTATCATTCCACAGAAGAAACTTGTTTCTCAACTATTGGAATGTGTGAAAATACCTGTAATATCAGCAGGTGGAATATCACGAAAAGATAAAGTTGAAGAAGCAATAAATATTGGTGCTCAAGCTGTATCTGTTGGCACGTTATTTATTGCATCTAACGAAGCGTCAGTGAATGATAATTATAAGAATGCACTTGTTGAATATGGTGCGGAGGATATTATCCTTACTCGTAATATTTCAGGTACTCCTCTTACCGTAATAAATACACCTTACATGCAGAAAATTGGTAACAAAAAGAGCATGTATTCAAATATAATAAATAGAAATTCTTGGTTGAAAAAATACTTTAGGATGATATTTATGCTAGTTGGCATAAGGTCTCTAGAAAATGCTGCAAACCAACCAACTTATAAAACGGTTTGGGTCGCAGGTCCAAGTATTGAGGATATTCATGAAATAAAGTCTGTTAAAGAAATCGTAGATTCATTGGTAAAGTAATCAACTATCCTGCAAATAATTACCCAATATTCAAATCACCATAATCCACTTTTTCAAGAAATAAGCCATGGGCTGGAACCGAAAATCCTGCCTTACTCCTATCCTTGGCAATAATAATATCACGAATTGCTTCAACCTGCATCTTTCCTTTTCCAATTTCAAGTAGTGTACCAACTATTGCCCTTACCATATTACGAAGAAAACGATCTGCAGTTATGGTAAAAACTATTTCATTATCAAATATTTCAAACAAGGCGTAATTAATTTTACAATTGTTGGTAGCAGTTTGAGTATGCAGTTTTGAAAAACTAGTAAAGTCGGTATAATCGTACAAAAACTCACATGCTCGATTCATATTTTCAAGATCAAGTTTCCCATTATAATAGTAAGATGTTTTTTCCTTAAAAGGATCCTTCACTGTTGTTAGGTAGTATCGATATGTTCTACTTTTTGCATCAAACCTTGTGTTAAATTCAGATGACACTTCATTTATGCCATAGATCACGATGTCATAGGGCAAAAAGCTATTTAATTTATACACTAAGTCCTTAGTGTTCCAATCAAGCTTATCGATGTCAAAATGCGCATAAAATTCTCGGGAATGTACACCCGTATCGGTTCTCCCACAACCAGTTATACTAACTTTCTGCTTTGTTAGGATGGAGAGTTTCTCAGATAATTCGGATTGAACGCTATGAGCGTTATCTTGCATTTGCCATCCATGATAGTTAGTTCCGCTATAGGCAAGTTTTATTATGAATCGTGGCATAGTTATAATGAATCTAAACAATACAAAAATACTTTGTTTTTATGATTATAGTTACCAATTTAGTTGTGAATTCTTTAACAAATAGGTAATTTTGTCCCATAAACATTGAAATCATTATGAATGAAGCTTTAGCAAGTTTTCCACTAATTTTTGGCCTGATTGCATCAATTATTCATGTTGTTGCAGGTCCTGATCATCTAGCTGCAGTTAGCCCTTTAGCTGTTCGTGCCAAATTTCGTCCATGGTTAATTGGAATGTCATGGGGAATTGGTCACGTAGCTGGGATGTTGTTAATAGGTCTTTTCTTTTTCTTTTTCCGCGAACTTATTCCCATTGATTTTATCAGTGATAATAGCGAAAGAATCGTTGGATTACTTCTGATTGTAATCGGTGTTTGGGCTTTGATTAAAGTTAGGGGAATGAAAAAGCAAATGCATGTTCATGACCATACTCATGAAAACGAATCGGGCGAAGTTTATGTACACCGCCATGATCACTCACATTCCCACACAACGTTACATGGTCATTCTCATGACAAGAAAAAAGAAAGACAATCTTACTATGCTGCGGCTGGAATTGGTATACTTCATGGATTTGCCGGGGTTTCTCATATTGTAAGTATGCTCCCAACATTAGCATTTCCAAATAATTATGAAGCTGTAATGTATTTAATAGGTTTTGGAATAGGTACAATTGTAGCAATGGTTTCATTTTCTTTTTTACTTGGGTACCTTGCAAAAACTGCCACAGAAAAACATAAGGATAATGTTCTTATATGGATCAATGTACTTGCCGGAATAAGTGCTATTATTGTAGGAATTATTTGGATGTGGAATACATGGTAGTTAAAATGTTCAAATATTAGGGAAACTACGAACTAATAAGCTTTAATTAAAGAAACTAAAAGTGCTAAAAGGATACTACAAAACCAAACCAATAACACTATTCGTACTACTATTGTTTATATTATCATCTCCGATATTCTCACAGGAAACTTATATAAATAAAGGCAAATTTAACATTGGATTTGAAGGGGGTATACAATTTACAGGGGTTAATGACACATATATGCACGTATCCGAGGGTGGTATCGGATATAATTTTGGGCCTCTAATTGAATATTATTTAAATGATTTTGTTAAAATAAAAGCTGGGCTTCAATATGACAGCAGAGAATTTACTTTAAAGGATTTACTACCCATAGTGGATAGTTCAGGATATATGGGAGCCAGTAGTTACTATAGTTCAGTTGAAAACTATAAAGTGAATTACCTCACCATTCCGTTAAGTATTACTTATATAAAAGGAACCGATAACTTCAAATTCTATGTTCAAGGGACATTTTATTATTCAATTCTAATAAATTCGGTACAAACTGGGGAAACCTTTGTGTACATTTCTGAATCAGATGCTGAACACTACAATTTTGTCAATTATCCAGAATTTAATACACCGGGCTATCATTATTTAAATCAAGCCGAGCAAAAATTTAACTCAAGTGATATAGGTATAAACCTCTTTGTTGGTGGTATATACTACATAAAACCAAATCTTGGAATCTCTCTTTCACCAGGATTTTCTTATGCATTCTCAAATGTTTGGGAAGATCCTCTAAGAACTGCAACTTGGTCCCAACTATACAAAGTAACAATTGGAGTGGTTTATTCCATTAAATAACTATGATCAAAGATTTACCACCAAATACTGTTGAAAGACTAAGTTTATACCGAAGAAAGTTAATTAATTATGCTTCTGAAGAAAAGAAGTATATTCACTCACATCAACTTGCTCATTTACTTAGGATTAACCCTGCACACATTAGACGTGACCTAATGCTAATTAAGTTTAATGGTGATGTACATAAAGGCTATGATATTTCAAAACTTGTGGCTCGTATCGGCAAGGTGATTGATGGACCAGTTATTAGAAAAATTGCATTTGTTGGAATTGGTGATCTGGGAAGAGCAGTTGCTGAATATTTCAATGGTACCGATAATATGTTGAGGATAGCTGCAACTTTCAGACTTCGTGAAGAACCCAAAGTTCAATTTCCTGATGTTCACTGCTATAATATCTCAAAGATGAAGGATATTCTTAAGAAAGAAAAAATTGAGCTTTGTGTAATTGCAGTACCAATGGATTATGCCAAAGAAGTAAGCAAAACCGTTGTAGAATCAGGAGTTAAGGGTATCCTTAACTTCACTTCTGTAATACTTGATATTCCTGATAGCGTGTATGTTGAAGATTATGATATGATTGCCAAACTCGAAAAAATGGCTTATTTTGCCAATGAGTATAATTCTTAGAATTAAATCTATTCCAAATTTTTGTACATAAAAAAACCTGCCCGAAAGCAGGTTCTGTTGTCTTTGGCTTAAAATATAACCAAAAAACGACCGGTATTTTTATTCCATATCTCGCTTCATGAACTGAATTCGCTCAAAAGAAGCAAGAGTGGTTTTATCAACTACACTTTTTCCACGGAAGTCAGCAAGTGATTCGTACTTATGCTCCATCATCCAGGATCTAAGGCCATCAAGAATTTTATCTATTTGCTCTAATCCATTTATATATAAGGTACTGCATATTTGACCTACCTCTGCACCTGATAATAGTTGCTTAATAAGTCCAACATGATCGTGAATACCTGTGGAAGCAGCAAGCTGACATCCAAGTTTATTTCCTGATAGTAGCGCAATCCAGCGCATTGAAATATTAAGTTCCTCTGGTGATGACATGTTATTATCATCTACCACCTTCAGAGTATCGATATTTATGTCGGGTCTCATATATCTGTTAAACAATACAAGTGCATCTACTCCACTTTCAACAAGTTTAGTGGCAATTGAAGAAATATTTGTAAAGTAATAACCCAGTTTTATTGATACTGGAATAGTTACATTTTTATTTACTTCCTTCAGGATACTTACATAAATATCCTCAATTTCGCTACCCGACTGAGTATCGTTAAAGGGAAATATTCCAATATTTAACTCAAGCGCATCTGCACCAGCTTTTTGAATTGCAGCAGCAAATTTAGGCCAGTCATTAGGAGTTTTGCAATTAATACTCGAAATAATTGGAACATCAATTTCCTTTTTTACATCTGATACAAATTTCAAATAATTATCAAGTTTTGTATCAACACTTAGGTCCATTATATGTTCTTTAGCTTCAGGAAACCAGTAATACATATTATTGCTATGCACCACAGTTGAGGCTGCTTCAGCTCTAATTTGTTCTTCAAATACTGATTTTAGAACAATAGCACCGGCACCATAGTTTACACATTTTTTAATGTCTTCTATGCTACCGGTTAGCTTAGAACTGCTTACAATCAATGGGTTTTTCAATTTCAAACCCATATAGGTTGTTGATATATCCATTATGATAACATGCTTATTGGTAGATTCTTTTTAATTAATGCCCATCCAGCAAGTTTTCGAGTAAGATATTGAAACGCCTGCTCAAGATTCAAAGTAGCATTGGCACTCAATCCTTCTTTAAAGTCCCATTCATACCCTTTGATTGCTAAGATATAAGTTTCAGGAGTTTTATTGAATAATTCCTCGCTTAGATGCCGAACATAAGAAGGAGAGACAGCATGCATGGTAAATTCAACTTTGGCATCAGATGGTTCCACCTTTTTACATGAATATTCATGTAATTTTTCATCCTTAGAGGCATCAACGAAAACTACGATATCCCATTCGGAAACCTTTTCTGCATCTTCAATATTTAACTGATAGCTACTATCAGTAGCCATACAGCCCAGTTTATGCTCATCGATCCATTCTTGAATCTTAATTACCATTTCATTCCCTAAACCATCATCTTCACGTCCAGGATTTCCATAGCCATATACCAATACTCTCTTTCTTAATTCTGTCATAACTATTTTATTTTAGAATCTATTACATTTCCATTAAGATCTACAAGTTTCATTTCCAATGGCATCTGTCCCATTGCATGAGTTGCACAACTTAAACATGGATCATATGCTCTAATTGCAACTTCAACAGCATTCATCATACCTTCAGTAATTTCCTTTTGACCATTCATAAAGGATTTAGCAGTATGATTTACGGCTCTGTTCATTGGTTCATTATTATTTGTTGTAGAAACAATCAAATTCGCCATTGTGATTTGATCATCCTTATTAACTTCATAATGATGGAATAAGGTTCCTCTAGGAGCTTCGATAACGCCAACACCTCTATCCAGTCTTTCACCTTTTACTACTAAGTCTTCATTTTGTAGATCAGGATCGTTGAGTAGGTTTCTGATTTCCTCTGCAGCATGCAATGTTTCGATTAACCTTGCCCAATGATAATGTAAACTCATATTATTTGGTTTACCATGGGTATAAGCTTTAAATTCTTCGAATTCTTTTTGTGCCAGTGGAGTTGGAATAAAATCACAAACATTTAAACGAGCAAGTGGTCCTACACGATACCAACCTTTTTCTTTACCAAGATGTTTTAGATAAGGGAATTTCATGTAACTCCAGTTACGAACTTCCTCTTCAATATACTTGTCATAATCCTGACAATCAACATCATCAAGAATAACATTACCATTTGTATCAACAGCTCTTAATACACCGTTATATAAATCCATTGCACCATCTTTACGTACGAGGCTTAGGTGATTAGACTCAAACTCAGCAAATGTATCAACCATTGTTTGATTGCTTTTGTGATATGCTTTGAAGAAATCCAAAGCAGCCACTGACCATTCTACCATTTGGTCAGCATTTAATGGTGCTGCACCGTTAAGTAATAGATCGCGTTCAGCAATACTTAAATTTTTATTAATACCTCCAGGAATTGCTCCGGTTCCATGAATTTTTTTACCAGCGGTGTGGAAAATTACTTCCTGTCCGTACTTTCTCATCATTACACCTTGTACTGCAAGGTCTTTATGATGCTCAATAACTCCTATTACGTTTCTGATTGCTGGATCAGCATTAATTCCGAAAAGGAAATCAGGAGAACTTAAGTGGAAAAAATGAAGAACGTGTGATTGGAAGAATTGTCCCATATGCATTAAACGACGCATTTTGTCTCCTACGGCTGTTAATCCATCTCCTGTACCAGCACCAACAATTACGTCCAATGCTTTGGCAGCTGCAAGATGGTGACTAACTGGGCAAATTCCACATAGTCTTTGAACTAATACAGGAGCTTCCCAATATGGTCTACCCTGAACAAAACGCTCAAATCCTCTAAATTCAACAATATGTAACCTTGATTCGCGTACCAATCCTTCATCATCTAATTTGATTGTTACTTTACCATGTCCTTCGACTCTGGTTACAGGTTCTATGGTTATTTTCTTTGGCATGTCTTATAATTTACAATGTTAATCAAATTTTATTACTTCGTATGGCAGATCCATCTCACTTCCAGTCAGTAATGCTACTAAAGCATCCCAAATAAGGTCGGCTCGTGGAGGACAACCAGGTAGATAATAATCTATCTTAACAACCTCGTGACAAGGATAAACTCTGTCAAGGATCATTGGTAATTCAGGATCGTTAGGAATTATCTTTTCTGTGTTTAGTCTAACTGTTGGTCCATCTAGATATGCTTCATCCAGACACTCCTTAATAGGAATACCATTACGTAAGGCTGGCAGGCCTCCCATAATTGCACATTCACCTAATGAAATAAGGATATCACAATTTTCTCTAAAATATTTTAAATTCTCAACATTTTCGCTGTTGCAGCATCCACCTTCAATTATACCTACATCTACTCTTTTGGTAAACTTCTTTATATCATCAACAGGTGATTTATTAAATTCAACTAATTCCACAAGATCAATAATGCGTTCATCAATGTCAAGGATTGACATGTGACAGCCGAAACATCCTGCTAAAGAAGCTGTTGCTATTACTTTTTTACTCATCTTTTTACAATTTAAATAGTTTAACCTTCAATATCAGTTCCAATAACCTCTTTATCGTATTTACGAGTACCTATTGGTTCAGCAAAGCCAATTTCCTTCTTAATAATTGATCCAACTGGGCAATTATCCATTGCAAGTTGTGCAATTTCGTCGGTCATTTTTTCTGCTAACTCAGGATCCATTATTACCTCTAGATCAGCACCTCTTTTGCTAAATGCAAAATAACGCTCTCCACTTTCAGTTTTAATGGTTTTCATACAACGCTGACAAAGAACACATCTGTTCTGATCCTTGATAATTTTTGGACTTGATGCATCGACTTCTTTCACAGGGAATGAATATGGATACTTAGGTACCATCATCTGGTATCTATAAGCAAGTGCTTGTAATTCGCAGTTACCACTCTTTTCACAAGAAGGGCAAAAATGATTTCCACTTACAAATAACAATTCGATGATACTTTTTCTAAGTGCATTAATTTCAGGAGTATCATTCTCGATTTCCATTCCAGCTGCAGCAGGTGTAGTACAAGATGTCATAAACCTGTTGTTTATTTTAATTGTACACATTCTACAACCACCTTTTGCGGGAACACCGGCAAAATTACATAGAGTTGGAATATATACTCCATTCTCACGAGCAGCTTCAATAACTGTTTTCCCGTATTCGGCAACTATCTCTTTACCGTCTATTTTGAATTTTATAGTATTACTCATGTTTTTCTGTTTAACAATTACATATTATGAAGTATGGGTAGTCTGCCAACTGCAGCACAAGAAGCTTTTACTGATTCTTCCAAATCAAAGCCTGTATCAAATTCTACACCTGGCTGAATGAGCTTGTCATATAGATGACGGAAGTTCACAATACTTGTAGTAATTGGGTTTGCAGCTGTTTGACCTAAACCACAACGACTTACCTTAAGAACTTCACTCCAACTTAATAATTCTTCAACATCAGTCTGTACTCCACGACCATGAAGGATTTTTGTGAATTTATTCTTCATAACGGTTGTCATGTTACGACAAGTTGAGCAAGATCCGCATGATTCTTCAATGAAGAATTCCATGAAATTTGTTACAACATTCTTAAGGATATCGCGATTATCATTGAAAATTATAATAGACCCACCTGTTGGCATATCTGTGTAACTCAACATTCTTCCAAAATCCTTA
>CALCGQ010000166.1 GCA_937901015.1 uncultured Bacteroidota bacterium
TATGGTTTTTTGTTAACTTTTTTGACTAACCAAAAAAGTTAAAGCCATGCCGGCTTAAGGCAAATCATTAATAGTTTTTTTGCTAGGGAGTTTCCTTGACCAACCTTACAGTCAAGGACCAATATGAGATTGCCGCGCTTCGCTCGCAAATAAACGGAACTTGGTAAAATGCAGTTACCTTCGTCCGTTCAATTATATTGGTATCACAATAAATTTGGCAACTTGACCCTCCTACGTTTCACTTCGGCGGGCAGGCAACCATGACAACCTAATCCTCAAATCCACTCATTACCACAATTTAAAATTAAGAATTCAAAATTCACAATTCTCAAATCCACTAATTCTCAAATTCCCTAATCACTCCCCCTTCCCACAACAAACCATAACCCCAACACTAGCCTTATAAGTCTTAAAACCATAATTCTCAAGATGCTTTTTAAAAGTACGGTTTGAGAAAGCCATATAGTTGTTATCAGAACAGAATTGCTTGTAGCTATAATAAAGCTCCTGTAATGGAGTGTGAAATACCATATCAACTTTCAGGTTTTTATCGTCGATGAATAATAAACATGTATCTGATTCATTGCGATATTGCTGAATCTCTTTCTGTACCATATCAGAATGGGTGAACCCCTGATTAGTTATTAGCCGCTTGAGTCCTGAAATCACCCAATTTAACACACCCGGTAATTCGTCTGCTATTATACTATTCGCCAGTCTGTGATCCTGTTCAGCCTCCGGAATACAAACCTCAAATGGAATTATCAGGAACCTCCTGAAATATGCATTACTGTGCTCCACATCCCGTGGTAACTCATTTGTGTTGAACATCAACCGAGCATAGTTTTCCAATATAAATGGCTTACCATAAGGGAGTCGTGCCTCCACAGGTTCTCCAGATACTAACTGCTTGAATAGTGCAGGATCTAACTTGCGGGTTAACTCAGAAGAGTAATTTACAAGCTTATCACCAATCATAGCACGGTAATAACCGTTTCTGTCGGTTAGCTTACCCAGACTATAATTACTAACATTATCCCTCCCCAGTAGCGCATTTATCACATCGAAGAATACACTCTTGCCATTGGCACCAGTCCCGTATAACAATATGGACTTTTCCATTTTCATCTTCCATGTTGGAACGAATAAATAACCAATATACTCGGCAAGTACATATTGTAACTCAGCATGTGGTAATACCCTGTCAAGATATTTGATGAATTTATGGGGTATGGCCGAAGGATCGTAGATAAATGGAAGTCTGTAGGTCAAGAAATCATCCTTATCAAATGGTCTGAGATCTATACTATCTTCTTCAATTTCCAAGGTGCCATTTGCCAGATTAATGAGTGTTGCTCCAGTTCTGGATATGGTAGCATGATGGATTGCTGTATGCAATTGATTAAGAAGTTTCCCACGGTAATCAAAATGCCGTGTAAGTATTGGGTTTATACCCATCCTCTCCGCAGCGTTACCAACAAACCTAATGAGTTTTTCATCTTCAGCCT
>CALCGQ010000167.1 GCA_937901015.1 uncultured Bacteroidota bacterium
GACTATTAACGATGAACTAAAAAACATTTGTCAAGTAGAACATTCAAGACACAGGTCATTTCCTAACTTTTTAGCAAATATGATTTCTGGATTAATAGCATATTCGTTTTTGCCGAAAAAACCAGCAATAAAGTATGAAACTGCAAATAGAAATGGTCAACTTGTTCTTTTTTAACAGGTTGCTTACACCGAACTCAGGTTAACACCTAATACCTTGATATACAAGAGTATTTAACACAACAAAGCATTTCGCTGCAATTACTATATTATAGGACACCAAAATACTTAAAAAGTTGTTTAGGAAAGCTTTTTAATTCAAATTTTTTAAAAGATCTAAGTATCGAAAAGAATTCAGAGGGTTGATGACTTTCATGCAGAGAACCAAAGCTTTGTGCGAGAAAAAAAGTGCATTTATCTTATAAGCATTAGTGTACCGCTGGTATTAGTATTGCCATCGCCATTATCAGTACCTGCCCAAACTATACCATCTTTAAATATTGCTGAAATCTTCCATAGGTAACTTCCATTCTGCAATTGTTCTCCATTATAGGTTCCATCCCATCCTTCTGCAGGAGATCCGTTTTCAAGCAAGGTGGTTTCAAATACTGCAGCTCCCCAGTTGCTATGAATAGTTAATCTATAGCTTGCCAAATTAACTCCTACAGGTCTAAAAGTTTTCAATTCTTCATCCTTACCATTTGGGGCAAATGCATTTGGTACAAATAGGTTTGTAAACAGTACATCGTAAGTGTTATAAGTTGTATCAGGACAACTAAAATCATTGTAACTTACTAGCATAATCTGATAATTACCATCATCATCAAACTGATGAAATGGATTAACTTCATTACTTGTTTCACCATAGTCATAATTGAAATCCCAGTAATAATTAGTTGCACCTGTACTTAGGTTTTCCAGATAAACATGACCTTGATTATTGGTATCAATAATTATAAACCTTGCTGTGGGTTTGGGATATACTTCAAGCGATTTTACTAAACTATCTTTACAGGTATTACCATCAATAATTTTCAGGTTAACTGTGTAATTACCAATGCTATCATAAATATAAAGGGGGCTAGATACCAACGAAATATCATCATCCCGATATTCATCTCCGAAGTCCCATAGATATTCTGAAATTACAGAACTATCACTTACGGATTCATCGTAAAAATATGTGTAATAACTTTGGCAAGTTTCCTCAAAACTAAAATCTGCTATAGGATTATCATGAATTGTGACATCTTTAAATTTCTTACTACAACATCCATTTTCGTTGTTTATCTTAAACATAACCGTATAAGTTCCTGGAACTGGGTATGCGTATATGGGATTTAGCAACAATGAATCTGAATCAAAAGATGTATCACCAAAATCCCAACGCCATGAGGTTAATTCAGTTCCATGAGTATTCGTTTGATTATAGAAATGGACAGTATCTCCAATGCACGTATTTTCAAATGAAAAGTTGGCATCTGCCGAAACTCCAACTGTAATGTGTTTCTCTGTTGTATTTGTATACACAATTCCATTTATCGTGGAGCTTATAGTTAGACTCATTGTGTATTCGGTATAAGTATAATATGTATGATAAACTGTATCAACAACCGTATCATTACTATATTCTATGACAGAACCATCACCAAAATCCCAATACCAATAATCAATTTCACCATTGTGACTAAAAATCTCAGACTCATCAATAAGAGTATCTTGGCTTAAGGAACATGTGGACCCCAGAAGGTCAAATTTTGCCATCAAGCAAGGTTCCACAAAAACATCCTTCGTTATTGAATTTGAACAACCATTACTATTAGTTGTAACTAGATTCACAAAATATATACTATCATATAAACCATATATGTGTTCTGGATTCTGTTCAGTACTTGTATTTAAGACACCAGATGATATATCGTCAAAAGTCCAATTCCAACTGATTAAATCAGCGCCTCCTGTAAAGGAAATGTCGGTGAATTCAACAGGATTACTGCAAGAAACTAAAGTGTTTTCAAATCTGGGTGTAGGTAATGAATCAACTACAATTTCCTTTAAGATGGTTGTAGTACACCGATTGGTATCCAGTAAGATCAGCTCTACCATTGTATTTCCAGGGTGTAAAAAAGTATGACTAATGGTATCATAGATAGTACTATCACCAGGGCTTCCATCATTGAAGTTCCATGTGTATTTGGAAATACTATCACTGCCAGGAATAGAACTTACTTCGAAGAAAGTACTTTCTCCAAAACAAACTTCCGTAAAGGAAAAGTCAACAATTGCAGGACCATATAAACAGACCTGATCACTTGAATCGGTGGCACTACAACCGTTGTTATCCGTAACCGTAAGATAAACTATATAACATGTATCCGTTGATGGGAATATGTATCCTGGATCTATTTCGGTTGAATGATTACCATTATTAAATTCCCAATCCCATCCAATAATAGGGGAGCCATCTGCACCCGGGACTGATTCATTGGAGAAAACCACAAGCCCAACTGGATCGCAAAATTGTGTCCATGTAAATAAAGGAACTGGAGAATCATAAACCTGAACCATAACATTCATGGTATCCATACATCCGTAATTATCTGTTACAATCAATTCTACATTATAACTTGAATTGCTGGCATACATATGAGATGGATCCTCAAGTGTTGATGTGTTGCCATCACCAAAATCCCAATTCCATGAAACAACAATCCCATACTGACTATAACTTAAGTCAGTAAAATAAGTGCTATCACCCAAACAATTATTCTCATACTCAAAACTTGCCGATGGCTTACCATTTACTATCACTGTAGCTATTGCAATATTGAAACAGCCTTCACTTCCTGTTCCTGTAAGAGTTACAGTATATTCACCCGGTGAAGCATACATGTATGAAGGATTTTGTTCGATTGATGTACCTCCGTCTCCAAATTCCCAATACCAAGTATTAATATTTGCGCCGATGCCAGTAAAATCTGCCAAATCACCTAAGCAAAGGCTGTCATCTGCAATTGAAATATTGACTGATGGCAAAGAGTCAACTATGATTTCCTGTTCAATTGTATCACTACAACCTGTTATATTTGTTACAAAAAGCGTTGAATAATAAGTGCCAGGATCGGAGAAAATATGTGTGGGATTTTGAATATTTGAATTATTACTTGAACCAGATGCAGGATCCCCAAAATACCAAGTCCAACTCTGAATATCAGTACCACCATTGGTACTGCTAATGTCGGTGAATATTACAGGATCTCCATAGCAGTTTTCTTCATAACTATAATCAGCAATGGGGTTGCTAACAACCTCAACATCCTTTATAACAGAATTCTCACAACCTTCAACATCTGTTACAGTGAGACTTACCGAATATGTACCATCGGTAGTATATAGGTGGGATATATTTGGATTATCTGGAAAGTTAATGGTTATGGTAGTTCCATCTCCAAGATCCCATTCCCATATTTCAAGACCTCCATTGGGTGAAATAGAAAGATCAGTAAACAATACTTCTTCATTCAAACATGCTGGACCACTATTACTAAAGTTTGGCATGGGAAGAGGGTTAACATTTACTGTATTTGTGGTGGTTGCTGTACAACTATCAGAGGTTAGAATCAGTAAAGTAACCGTGTAATCACCAGCAGCAGCAAAGGTGTAATTTGGATTTGCCTCAGTTGAACTTCCCCCATCACCAAAAGTCCAAGAGTAATTTAATATACTTCCAGATGTTTCTGATTGGAACTCAGTTTCAGAACCCAGACAAGCTTGGTTATAGGTAAAATTTACTTCAGGTTCATCTAATACGGTGATTGTAACGACAGTTATATCAATACAACCGTTAATATTTGTGGTTTCCAAACTTACATCATAGTCACCTGCATTTGAGTATACATGTGATGGATTCTGAAGTGCAGAGGTATTTTCAGATCCAGAATTGGGATCGTCAAAATTCCACATGTAAGCTGCAATTGCACCTCCCCCATTTTCTAGACTAGTATCATAAAAATTAGTTGGGTTACCAGCACAAGTTGAATTATTTGTAAACATCGACTCTGGACTGGAATTTACCGTGACCATATCCTGAAAATCATTCTCACAACTATTTGAGTTAATAACAGTTAAGTTTACCATATAATTTCCAGCAGCCGCATAGGTATGCGAAACACTAGGATTATCAGGATAAATAACTGACTGCGTATTACCATCTCCAAAATCCCAATGCCACTCCGTTATGAAGCCTGAGGCAGTAGTACTATGATTATGAAAAAACACTTCATTATCTACACATGTTGGTGGTTCAACACTAAACAGGGAAATGGGCAGGTCATTAACAACTATTTCTTTGACCACAGTATTATATGCCCCAGTATTGGTTACTATTGAAAGACTAACATTATAAGCCCCTGCTAAATTATAGATATGCAATGGTTCCATTTCAGTGGAAATACCTCCATCTCCAAATTCCCAATTCCAGCTAATCACATCGGCGGTGTTTGTTGGAGGACTCAGTATTGAAAATTGCACCTGACTATCCACACAACTATAATCCCATGTAAAGTCAAGCGGCGGTGGATCAGAAATTGTGATACTGTGGGTTATGGTATTTTGACAACCATCAACATCAATAATTGTAAG
>CALCGQ010000168.1 GCA_937901015.1 uncultured Bacteroidota bacterium
TTGGTGGTGGTGATACTGCTGCTGAAGAAGCTACATATCTTGCAAATATTGTAAATAAAGTATATTTGATTCACCGTCGTGATGAACTAAGAGCTTCAAAGGCAATGGTCCATCGTGTAATGAAGACTCCAAACATTGAAGTTCTTTGGGATACTGAAGTGAAAGAAATTGTTGGAACTCAAGAAGGGTTTGTTAAAGCACTTGATGGTGCCATTGTTTTTAACAAAAAAACAGGAGAAGAACGTAGGATTGACATTGAAGGATTTTTTGTTGCCATTGGTCACACGCCAAATACACAATTATTCAAAGATGTTCTGGATATGGATGATACAGGTTATCTGATTACTAAGCCTGATTCAACAGCCACAAATATTCCTGGAATTTTTGCTGCAGGTGATGTGCAAGATAAACATTATCGTCAGGCTATTACCGCTGCTGGCACTGGATGTATGGCTGCCATTGAGTCGGAAAGATTCCTTGGAGAGCAATAGACATAAAAAAACTTCCTCACCAGGCCAGTGAGGAAGTTTATATACCCAATTAACTATCAGGTTACAAAAAATTATGAAGAAAAGCCGTGATTAACGACTTTCCTCCATAATATAATCTGGTTTATTTTCCAGATACAGCTAGTGTGGTTGAAACAGTAAAACTTTCACCAACATGTGTACCGGATTTAATGTTTCCAGTAATATTAAACGACCATGTACCACCTAATTTCAGGAAGTAGTTCGGAAAAGTAAATGGCTCACCACGAAGCTGAAGTGCTCCACTACCTGTAAATAATTCATTACCAGCTCCACCAGGATAAATAACATCTACTTTAATCATTTCCCAGTCATCGGAAACACAAGTAATGTAAAAATCAAGAACATCCACACCACCTGCATTTACAGAGAAATATGTTGCAGAGAATGAAGGCACATAAGCTGGTGTTGGCGCTGGTGCTGGATCATCTTTTTGACATGAACTTAGTACTACTGTCATACCAAGAAACATGATTACTAATACTTTTAATAGATTTTTAATATTCATAATTTTAAGTTTTATGTCTGCCTGCTAGCAAACGGGTTATAAAATAAAATTTGATCAAATATATATGTTTATCACAAATAAAAGCAAGCTAATTGAGCAATTGCCATAGCTTTTTTATTATTCGCTGGGGAAATATGAGTATTCGTATAATAGATAATCACACAATCAACAAAAAAATAGCTGAATTTAGGGGATAAATTGGATAATTAAGGGATATATATTCGAAATCAAAGTCTACTCATTAACTGAATAAAGGTATCCTTCTTTCGTGAAGAAACAGGTATTCGACTTAAGTCCTGCATGATAATTGTTCCACCCAAACCCTTTTCATAATGACTTATATATTTCATATTTATAAGATGTGACTGATGTGATCTGAAAAACCCACAACCGTTGAGCATCTCCTCAACATCTTTTAATGTTTTTGATATTACAAGTTTCTTATTATTGAGAATATTTACTTCCGTGTAGTTTTTATCAGCCATACAGGAAATAATATCATCAACTTTCACAACATAAATTGAGTCCTGAGTATTTAGAACCAACCTTTTTTCTGCTGGCACACCGGATTGATTATGGCTTAAAGCTTCTATACTTTCTTCCAATTCTCGCTCTTTAGGTTTTGAAAGTTCTGCCTTTTCAATTGATGCAATGAGTTCATTTGTATTTATTGGCTTAACTATATAATCCAATGCACTTTGTTTAATTGCCCGAATGGCATATTCCTCATGCGCTGTAATAAAAATAAAGTGAAAATCTAGCTTATTAACCCTCTTTAGAACATTAAAACCTGTGCCATCTGGCATTCTTATATCAAGTAAAACAAGATCTGGAGTTTTATCATTAATAAGTTTAACACCATTTGCTACATTATCTGCCTCTCCAACAACCTCAACCGAACTACAATATTGTTCAAGTATATTTTTAACAACTTGCCTTGCATTTGGTTCATCATCAATAATAACAGTTCGCATCATAATGTGTTATTTTACAAATAATTATCATCCTTATCAAACAATGAAAGTTTTGTTGGTAGGTTAAACATAACTTTGGTCCCAATAACCTCACCTTCATCATTCTTCAATTCCCTTATTTCAAAAATAGCAAAAAACCCGTGTCTTTTACCTAATATTTTTATTCTCTCTTTGGTAATATCAAGTCCTGATGAACGATATTCTAGGTTCTTATCTCTCTTTTCTCTTGCCTTAGTAAATCCTATTCCATTATCTACAACCTCAAATAGTAGCTTGTCTTTCAGATACTTAAAATTAATATTTATTGTACCATGCCCTTCTTTGTAAAACAAACCGTGTTCCAAAGCATTCTCAATCATTGGTTGAGCTAGCATTGGCGGTATCATAACTAATTCAGTGTCAATTTCAGGATCAACTTCAATTTCATATGAGAACTTTTCAGGATACCTCAATGCCTGTAGTCTGAGGTAAAGGTTGAGGGTTTCTATTTCCTTACTCATCTTAATAAATTCAGATCTGCTATTATTGAGGATTAACCGAAATAGACGAGCAAAATCTGACAAATAATTTCCAGCATCCACAGGATTATGTGAAAAAATATAGTTTTGAATGGCCAACAAAGAATTATACATAAAATGCGGATTCATCTGCAATCTGAATAACCGTTGCTGTAATTCCACATTACGATGCTTTTGCTTTAAATCAAACTCTCTCTGTTTTACTATCATAATAAGCGCCACAGACAAAAAGACAACTATACCAATTATAAACCACCAAGTCAGATAAAATGGTTTTTCGATCTCAAACCTAACTTTACAGGTTTTCTCTGACCATACTCCTTTTCTGTTACCAATACGATACTTTAGCGTATATCTCCCAGAAGGCACGGCTGCATAACGAACCTTACGTTGTGTTTTATCAATCTCAACCCAATCCTTATCATAACCTTCTAATTTACAGGCGTAGGAATATCTTTCAGGATTCACTAAGTCAGTACTACGTAATTCGACAGTAAATACATTATTTCCAGGTTCTAATACGATTAAGTCCTCTTCATTTAAATCATGACTGATAATATGATCATAAACATAAAGTCTCCCAAAATATGGTATAGGCACATTATTATTTTCTATTATTTCGTCTGGGTTGAAAAGCAAAAAACCATTCGTACATCCTAAGAATATTTCTCCACTACCAAGCTTCAGGCTTGCACTAGTGAATGAATTTGTCTCCAAGCCATCATCCCGGAGGTATTGTCTAAAAGCAGACTCTTTAGCATTAAAACGAAATAAACCATCTGTACTTGTCCCTATCCAGATATCTCCATTATTATCTGCAATTACAGATGTAAGATCCTTTGTGGTTAAGCCATGTGAATATCCATATGAAGCAAAAGAATCGCTTTCTGGCAAATAGAGCTGTAGTACATCATTTATAAGCCATATATTACCAGCAGCATCCTCTGTTATATATGAAGTTTCATTTGATAGTAATCCATTTATAGAATCATCATCACTAAAATAACTAACTGCAGAATCTTTTTCTGGAAAAAACCTATGTACACCACAATCCGTTGTTCCGTACCAGATTGACCCTTTTTTATCTAGTAACAAGTCCGTTATTAACCGTGAACATGTTACCCTTCCAAACTTATTCTTAAATGAATCCAGAAAGACTCCTTTTTCTCTATCGAAACTTGTTAACCCATTTGCACCCCAAAACCCACAGTAGAAAATTCCTGAGCCATCTACAACAAAGTCACTGTACCAATCATTCTCATATGATGAAGGGTCATAAGTAAAAAGAGTGAACTTATTATTCCTTGTATCATATAAATTAAAGCCAACCCCTCTCCATAGGCCAATCCATAGACGCTTATTATCATCAAAACACAGTGCTGAAACTTTATTACTGGCAATAGAATTCTTAACATTTGAATTAACCATATAATGTGCAAAGTTTAGCGACTTTCTATCAAGATAATCTAGGCCATCTTTTTCATACCCTATCCATAAATTGCGTTTATCATCCTCAGCTACAGCTGTGGTAACATATCCTTCAGGGCTATTTGTAATTCCAGGAATATGAGTATAGTGATTGAAAGAGTATGCAGATCGCTTATAAATATTAACTCCATTACTGGTTCCAAACCAAAGGTTACCAACATTATCCTCCATAATGGTATAAACACTATTACTACTTATGGACTTAAGATTATCTTTCTCATTATCCATAATCATAATCTCTTCCTTATGTGGATCATATTTCATAACACCACTACCGGTAGCAAACCAAATATTCCCAAGTTCGTCTTCCTTTACATCATATGTTGTTGTACCAAGGAATTTTTTAAAAGTAGAGCTCGGTTTATCAAATAGATAAATACCATCAAGCGCGGTAAACCAGAAATTACCATGACTATCCTCATAGTAGCATGCCATGTCAGACGAACGCTTTTTTGAATAATCATCTTTCCCCGTGTGAATGGTAATTAATTTATCAAGATTTTCATCCAAGTACATGGGTTCACGGTTACGCATACCAATCCATAAGGTGCCTTCCTTATCGCGATATATATCATGATATAAGTAATATTGTTGACTAACCGCATCATGCTCATAGGAATTCAGTATTGAATCATTATTCAAACTAAACTCTATCAGATAGCCATCAAGTGTTTCAATCCATAAAGTTGAGTCGTTATCAAGGAGTATCTGACGAATTGAAGGTTGCTTATTTATTTTATCCAATGGGATGGAAACAAAATTGTTATTTTTTCTATCGTAGGTAGCAAGTCCCTTTTTTGTGCCGATATATAGTTTTCCTTTACTATTCTGATCTAAACATGTAATAAAACTAGATGAAATACTAGTGTAATTATCCTTATTATGCCGATAGGATTCAAACTGTTCACCATCATATCTATTTAAACCATCTACAGTTGCAATCCAAACAAAGCCATTATTATCCTGAAGAATATCTGTTATTCGATTATGACTTAAACCATCTTCTGATGTAATCCGATCAAACCGAATTTGAGGATCCTCAATCATTGGTTTATTAAATACCACAGGACGTTGTGTATATCCTGTGATAGTAAGAATTATGAGTGATATGAGAAAAGTTGCCCTCAAATTCTTTAGCTTAACCCTTAATATTACTAAGAATCATACCAAGCTTTTCACCTAGATCTATATTTCCATCAATCCAGATTATTTTTACACCTTTCTTTTCCATTCGCTTAAACCATGTGGTCTGTCGCTTAGCAAACTGATGTATGGCTATATTTAATTGGTTAAACATTTGTTTATAAGATAGTTCCCCGGAAATATAATAGGTTATAAATTTATATTCTAAACCATAATAAATCAGATCATCAGGGTTAATACCGCTTTGAATTAACTCTTTAACCTCAGCGATCATTCCTTCATCAATACGCTGATGAAGTCTATTGGTAATTCTTTTTCTCAAAGTATCCCTGTCGAACATTATCCCAAAGTTTGTGGAAGAGAATTCAGGTAACTCAAATGATGAAACTCTATTTAGTGCTTGAAAATCGGCTATTTCAATTGCTCGTAATAAGCGTTCATCACTGGTAATGTCTGACGTATTATGCAGAGGGCCATATGATTTTAACTTTTCAATTTGCTTATCAAAGCTCAGTTTTTTACATTCATTACGCAATTCTTCATTAAATGGAACCTTTTTAAGTTCATACCCTCTAAGAATTGCATCAAGATACATACCGCTACCTCCACATAGTATTGGTATATTCCCATTTTCAATTACTTTGTCAAATGCACCTGAAAAAGCATTCATATATTCGAATACATTATACTTGATTCCTGGTTCCAGTATATCAACAAGATGATATGGAACAGCAGTTCCCTGGACCATGTAATCATCCAGATCTTTACCTGTACCAATATCCATTCTTCTGTATATTTGCCTTGAGTCAGCGCTAATAATTTCACCGCCAATCAAGGCGCCTAAGTTAGCTGCCAGTGTAGTTTTGCCAGTTGCAGTTGGCCCTAGTATAGTTATTAAGTTATGCATAATGGGTATTATTATTTATAAGCCTTGATTTTCTAACTTCAGTTTCAATATCAAACATTAGATTTCTAATCTTATCTATTGTAGTTATTTCCGTACTAATATAATTAAAATTTTTAACTTTAAAACTCATGTCATCTGTGAGATAATTTTCAAAATGTTGTGATAACAAATTAAATAAATTATCCTTGTTAGTTGAATCTGAATCAATATTTCTCCATTTTAAAAACTGGAGTATCCTTAATCCATCAACTTTACTAACACAAGCTTTCTCAAAATTAATCTGATCTTTATAATTATTCCTAAGTGGATCCCATATATTTTTGCCGCCAAATTGTTCCAATAAAAAAGCTTCCATTGGTGTAGTGACATGTTTGATATATAATTCACCGAAAGTATCAAATGTTTCTTTAATATCATCAAAAAATTCCGAAGGATAATTTGGGTAAGATTCCCAGTTTCCAGAATTACCCTTTATTAATGCAGGCCCAGTACCAAAATCAACTCTATCTGAAAAACGTGGTGATGGATATGCCATTGTATCAACCCAAATACCAATTAATCCAGTTTTTGCGAGTTTTTGTAAGAAATAAAAGTCCTCGCCTGATGATACCGGTGTAAGACCTCCAACTTTGTTATACGCCCATATTGGGAATGCCATTGCTGAGCCTAATGCAGTATATGCATATGGATTCTCGATTATCATCATATTCAGCAGATAACTCCTCATATAAATCTCATAACGAAGAATCAACCTATCCGTAACATCATTATTTAGATTGTGATAATAAGGTAATGCTAGCCCAACGTGCTTATTATTTACTAAAAAGTAGTCTTTGATTTTCTCAAGATAATCTGGTGGATAATATGTATCGGCATCTATGCTTACAATTATATCAGTACCTGCCCCTCTCATGGAAATATTGTCCATAATCGTTTTACGAGCCCATCCTACCCCACCTTTCTTTTTTGGCCACCCACTTCCTACAGAAGACTTGTCAATAACCATAATATCTAATCCATGGTTACTTTTCAAATAATCCAGGCTCTTTTGATTATCAATGCAAGCTTGTTGCTTTTCCTGAGTTTCCCACCAATGATCATATTGGTTTATACAAACCAATAATTCAAAATTTGTATATGATTGATTTTGTAAGCAATTTATTAGCTTTTCAATATTTTCTGACTCCTCCAATATGGGGAGTGCAACAAACAGCTTTGGTTCAATTACCATAACAAACTAATATCTTGTGTTTTAGATTTCCAATCTTATTTTAATGATCAGAATCTATTTGCAAATGTGAGCTAATTGGCAAAATTAATTATTTAACAATTAAATAATTCCTATTTTTGATGTAATTTATATTCCTTCCAAATAACGAAAATGA
>CALCGQ010000169.1 GCA_937901015.1 uncultured Bacteroidota bacterium
TTTCCATTCTTATAAACTTCTCACCTGTAGCTTCTTCGATCTGATCAACAAGTTTCTTTATCTCACGTATTGAAGATCTTCCAACTGACTTAAGTCCACTTTCGTTGATTTTTTTCTTTACTATGTTGAAATCAATAGGGGTATTTCTCATGGTTATATGTTTACTTATAATTAGTTTAGTTTTTACGCTTTTTCAATCTTCAATTTTGAATCTCCCATAATATCTGCAATTGCTAATATTGTTCCCAATGCTATTCCCAATACAGCTGCAAAAAGCACCTGGAAATCGGTGGGTAACAAAAAAGTAATTGTATGAGCAGGAATCCAAAAAAATGGAATTGTCTTCTTAAAAACAAAGTTCCACTGAATATTCCAGTCCAAATCTACAAATAATTTCTTGAATTTAATGGGTGTAAAGAAACCTCTTAATGTTCCACCAGTCTCTATAATATGCATATCTGTTAACTTGTGAAAAGTCATCATTACCGGAGCATAGATAACATTCATGGTTGCACTGATTGAAAAAGCTATCAATAACTTCTCCATTGAAAAACCAGCATTCATAACTTCAATTGCATTTGTTAAGCCCAGAGATTCAAGAAATACAGGTGTACCAGATGCGAAAATCACAAAGGCAATTTTAATCGTTATTCCCAAAAACCCCCAAACAATCATCCTTGGAATTATACCAAATCCAGATTTGTAATACTTTCCTATCTTAATCCTTAACCCAATAACTTCACCCAATGTTGCAAGAATCGCAAACTTTATAAAAGAAGTGATCAAAGAGTGATCGTGGTTAAAGGATATATAAAAATCATATACCTTTTCACTCATAAAGAATGGCAGAAATAATATAATTACTCCAATAATAAATAGAAAATCGTTCTTTTTCATATTCTAAAATAATGTCAGATACCTAATTTTTAGAAATTCTAATTCTGGCATCGACGGCAACCACAGCATTTTTACTTCCCAGAAGTGGGTTTAGGTCCATTTCTTCAATCTCAGGGGCAAAATTTACCAAAAGTGATAATCGAGTAATAATTTCCGCAAATTTATCCTCATTAATAGGATCCATTCCTCTAACTCCCTCTATTATCTTATAGCTCTTTAAATTCTTCATTTCCAGAAGTATCTCAGATTTACTTATTGGTGCTAACATGGCTTGTACATCTTTCAATACTTCTATGAAAATGCCTCCCAATCCAAAAAGGATCATATGTCCGAACTTATCTTCTTTTTTAATACCTGCAAATAATTCAGTTCCGGATAACATTGGCTGTAGTAATACTCCTGTTGCATCAGTTATTTTCATCATCCGTAACATTTCACTGCGAACTGTATCAAAATCTTTTATATTAAGTTTAACTCCCCCTACATCCGACTTATGAACGGGGCCAACAACTTTCATTACCAGTGGAAATCCTACTTCATTAACCGCAGCATCAATATTATCAATGGAATCAATTACTAGCTCTTTAGCTCTGCTTATTCCAGCAGCATCAAGTAAATTTTGGATTGCTTCTGGAGAAATGTAACCTTCTTCGCATGAGTCAATGATTGATCTTATTTTTGACACATCCATATCAAATTCTGCAGTAAGACCAGTTGTTGGTTTTGCGGTATGAAACACTCTTACTAATGCATTCCCCAATGTTACTTCATCAGGAAAATAAACTCCACCTTTTTCCACGAAAAACTCAACCTCCTTTTTGGCTGTAAGCACAGATGGAAGCACAGGATAAATTGGTTTTTTACTAGACGCAATCTTATCCGACAATAAACTATATACATCAGTGATATCAATGAGGCCTGGTG
>CALCGQ010000170.1 GCA_937901015.1 uncultured Bacteroidota bacterium
ATCCTTCGTTAAAAAATAATGGACGAAATAGCTTTATGGAATTGAAAGCAACATTATTATTCTAAAAAAATCTTTAATATGAAGATAGCACTAGCTCAATTAAATTATCACATAGGAAATTTTAGTAGTAATACAGCTAAAATTATCGATTGTATCAATAAGAGTGAAAAAGAAGGAGCCGACCTTGTTGTGTTTTCAGAGCTTGCTCTTTCCGGATATCCACCACGAGATTTTTTGGAATTCAGAGATTTTGTTGATCAATGTCAAATTGCACTTCTGGATGTTGCCAAACACTGCACCAATATTGCTGCCATTGTGGGACTTCCAACATATAACAAAGGTGAAAAGGGAAAACCATTATTTAATTCTGCAGCCTTCTTGTTTGATGGTAAGGTACAGTCAATTACCAATAAAACCCTTTTACCTAACTATGATATTTTTGATGAGTATAGGTATTTTGAACCAAATAATGAATTTAAAGTAATTGAATACAAGGGCAAAAGAATAGCCCTTACCATTTGTGAAGATTTATGGAATGTTCAGGATAATCCATTATATACCATTAACCCGATGGATAAGTTGGTAGATCAACATCCTGATTTAATGATAAACATTGCAGCATCACCCTTTAATTATCATCAAACTAAGATTAGAAAAGAGATTCTAAAGAAAAATGCAAAACAGTACAAACTTCCATTGTTCTATGTAAATCATGTTGGAGCACAAACAGAATTGTTGTTCGATGGAGGTTCGTTGGTTATGAATTCAAAGGGTGATATTGTTGATGAGCTTCATTATTTTGAAGAGGATTATAGGGTTTTTGAAATGTCTGATATTACAGGTACGGGTTGTAATAGCTATAAAGAATCTAGTAAGTCTGAAATTGCATCAATACATAATGCTCTGGTAATGGGCATCCGTAACTATTTTGAAAAGCTTGGGTTTAAGAAAGCTATACTAGGTTTGTCTGGTGGAATTGATTCAGCTTTAACAGCAGCTCTTGCTGCCGAAGCCCTTGGTAGTGAAAACGTTTATAATGTGCTTCTTCCATCAAAATATTCATCAGATCACTCTGTGGATGATTCCATTGAATTGGCTAAAAACCTAAATATGCCATATGATATAATTAAGATTGAAGATGCTGTAGATGCTTTTGAGAATACACTTAAACCATACTTTAAGAATATGCCATCTGGTATTGCTGAAGAAAATATTCAAGCAAGATCGCGTGGTGTAATTTTAATGGCCCTATCCAACAAGTTTGGCTATATACTCCTGAATACCAGTAATAAAAGTGAAGCTGCTGTTGGCTATGGTACTTTATATGGTGATATGAATGGCGGTTTGTCGGTTATTGGTGATGTTTATAAAACGCAGGCCTATGCATTGTCGAGATATATTAACCGTAATGGTGAGGTGATACCAGAAAATATAATTACCAAAGAACCTTCAGCAGAGCTTCGCCCAGATCAAAAGGATAGTGATTCACTTCCTGACTATGAAATTCTTGACGAGATACTTTATCAATATATTGAGCAACGAAAAGGTCCAAAAGAACTTGTTGGAATGGGTTTTGAAAAGACCTTAGTGGACAGGATACTGAAGCTTGTAAATACTAATGAATACAAGCGATATCAAACACCCCCGATGTTAAGGATTTCCACAAAAGCATTTGGTATGGGTAGAAGAATGCCCATTGTAGCTAAGTATTTGGGTTAGATTATTATGGCAAAACTATTTAATTACCATTTTCCTTCATGGGAATTTTACTCATAGCCAATTCAGTCATTGCAGTTATGGTAAGCGCTGGGTTTACTCCTGGATTGGCTGAAATCGCTGATCCATCACACACATACATGTTATCATAACCAAATACTTTTTGATCTAGGTCGATAACACCTGATTCGATTGACTTCCCAATAACAGAACCACCCAATATATGAGCTGTGGTAGGAATGCCAGTTAATGCCTCTGTTGCAAGAACCATTGGTTTACCATCTACAATATCCGCTACTTTTTCTGCCAAATCTTTAGCTTCAGGCATAAATGCTGATGGAGCAGGGCCATGTGATAATTTTGAGCTTAACCCAAAAATGCCTCTCTTGAACTTTACAGTGCTATCAAGATGTTGCATGAACAATAGAATAATTGATCTCTGAGAAAAATTCTTTGTAAAGTATATTCTTAGCCATGACAATGGTGAAGTAATCAGATGAATAAGTAGTTTCCCAGCTCGTACAAAAAAATTATCACCGTAAGTCAAAGGAACTCCCATAAGTTTCCAAAAGTTAGATCCAACTCCATATCTTACTGGTTCCAGGTGTGAATTCTCATCAGATGCATAAATAGATCCAATTGCAACACCTTGGGAAAATTCGTAATCTTTGTTTTTTGATACAACAGATATCAAACTCTCATTATTTGTTCTTATTTCATCGCCAACTTTGTTACTCAATTTTGTTAGTTGTTTTTTCTTCATATTTAGAAGTAACCTAACTGTGCCCAGAACTCCTCCCGAGAAGATAATGCCAGTTGACCTGACTTTCTGTTTTTTGCCTGATATTAATGCAAAAGAGTTAGTAAACGTAACTTCATAATACTTGGTGCCATCACCATTCTTAAGTTGCTGTACGGAAGTTGCTTTTGCTTTGTCAATTATTTCAACACCTTTATTTTGAGCAAGAAACAGGTAGTTTTTATCCAATGAGCTTTTTGCATTATGAGGACAACCGGTCATGCAAGCACCACAAAATCTACATCCCTCTCTATCCGGACCGAGTCCATTAAAATATGGATCAGGCACACTTATTTCTGGTTCCCCAAAATATACCGCTACATTGGTTGGATCAAAATATCCTTTGCGGTTATTACTTGCAGCAACTTGACTTAACACATTGTCAGCATCAAAAAGTTGAGGATTAATATTAGCACCTAACATTTTCTCAGCTGTTTGGTAATGAGGTTCAAGGTTATTCTTCCAGTCCTGAATACCAGCCCAGCTGCCTGAGTTGAAGAATATATCTTTTGGTCTTGGTAGCGTATTCGCATAAACCAATGATCCTCCTCCAACGCCAACACCGCTGAGTATACCAACATGCCGCACGAATGTAATCTTAAAAAATCCAAAGAATCTTAATGATGGAATCCATAGCCATTTTCTTAGGTTCCAATTTGTTTTTGGGAAATCACCATTATTCCACCAACTACCCTTTTCAAGCATTAGAACTTTATAGCCTTTCTCCACCAATCTTAGAGCGGAAACAGATCCGCCAAACCCAGAACCTATTATTATAAAGTCATACTCTTTTTTATTAGGAACTTTCATTTCTATTGGTATATGATGGATGGAAGCAAATATATAATTATTTGTTGTAGAAGAAATGATAGAAAAACTGCAACGAATATTAATAATTATTTCCAAAATCGGGAATATTGTCTTTTTTTGAAACCATTTTTGCATATTTTGATTATTATCTTATTTTTTGTAATATCCAGATATACAGAAATATATACTTTTATTAGTATTCTGGCATGCATATTGATAAAGTTATTTCACCACTAAAATAAACTACGCTATGAAACAATTACAATTTTTACTCGGAGGTATCCTTCTTATTCTGATGGCTACTTCATGTAATAAGGCTCCTGATAATCCTAATAATGGTGAGGGTATTAAAACCATGGATGGATTAGCCATTAGTGATAATTTCGATTGGAGAACAACAAAAACAGTTAATGTAAACATCATACTTCCTGATGCTGACTTTTCAAAAGTTGTAAGTATATATTCAAACGACTTAGAAGAACTTTATTACACTGGTTTTGCAACAAACAATAATCTTCTTTCAACTAAACTTACATTACCAACCAGTGTTCAAAGTGCTGTTTTGGTTTATGGACTTGAAGAAGACTTCGAGCCAATTACAGTTTATGTTGAGGATAAGATTGAGGCTGACTTAAATAATCTAAAAACAACACTTAAAGATAGTCGCGGTGTAGATTGCGGATGCTCAGGAGGTATATTTAGTTTAACAATGCGTTATGATGGTCCTGGAACACCCAATATTAAAGTTAGAGAGAAAAAGAAAAATGTTAGAATTTATTGTGGAACTGTTGTTAGTGGTGAGGCATTTACTATAATAGGAGGTTCAAAGAAGGATGGTAGATTTGATAATACCATAAGATTCTATGTAGATGAAGTTTTAAATACTACAATGCATGTAAGTTGCTCTCAGCCTTTAGAGGTAGGCGATCAATTTGGAGACTTTACCATTATTTCAGGTATTAGTAAAAATAATGTTCCATTATGTGGAACACCACCATCACCACCGCCACCGCCACCGCCGGCTGATCCACCTACTACAACTACTGTAAACTTTGATGGATGCTTGGCTTATGAAGACCTATGGCCTGGAAAAGGTGATTACGATTTTAATGATTTAGTTGTTGATTATAAGTTTAATGTAACCAAGGATGATGATGATAGAGTACTAAGCATGACAGGTGTTTTCACTGTGCATTCATTTGGAGCAACATTTTATAATGGGTTTGGTTTTACTTTGCCAGGGATTTCTCCTGATAAAATAATAAGTGTTAGTGGGTATGAAATACAGCCTGGAAGTATATATTCATTAGCTGCCAATGGTCTAGAAGATAATCAATCTGAAGCTACCGTGATTGTATTTGATGATTCATATAATATTCTTACTCATCCAGGAGTTGGAATTGGAGTTAATACTGAAACAAGTGCACCTTATGTTCCCATTGATTCTGTTATAGTGCAGATGGTTTTCTTTGATAATGGAGTTTTTGCACCTGGTGGTTCAATTTCATTCGATGAATTAAACATTGGAGAGTTTAATCCTTTTATCATCGTTAATCAAGATAGAGATGTGGAAGTACATTTAAGAGACTTTATTCCTTCTGATTTGATAACAACATCATTGTTTGGAACTCTTGATGATAACAGTATTCCTGGGCAATCAAGGTATTACACTACAGTTAATAATCTTCCTTGGGCGATTAACATCCCCATAGTCTTAGCATATCCAATTGAGAAACAAGATATTGTTGGAGTTCATTTGAAATTTGCTGAATGGGCAGAAAGTGAAGGTACTTTAAGTACTGATTGGTATGAAGATTTACCTGGATATAGGAATGAATCACTAATATACCCAGTACCTCAATAAATAAAAGAAATTTATAATTTTTGGTTGAGCCTCACAATTTTTTGTGGGGCTTTTTTTTGTTGTAATTATGGAGTATGAAAAGTATTGGAGTATTGGAGGGAAGATGTATAGGATTAATGGAGTAAATAATGCTGCTTTTAGCATCAAACAAACTGTTGCATACGTCCACGCTTGCATCTTTTTTGAACTACGATATAGGATTCTTGATATATGGTTTTTGATCTATTGAATAGTCAATGGCTATTCTCTTCAGCATCACTTCATCTCAAGTTGCTTAACTGTGATATCAGATAATTAGAGATGCTTCATTACATTACCAATTACAGTGATTGGTATATATCAGTACCCCAACCTGTTCTGTAGATAATCAACTTTGCATTCTAAGTGGGTTTCTCTGCGGCTATTAGTGATTACTTTGTGAAACTTTTGTGGTAAAAATACATTTTATGTTTAACCACAAAGTTACACTAAGAATTACACAAAGTATCTCAAAGGGATATACTTATAATTAATCATTAATATTACTATTCGATACCATTAGATTTATCAAGTTCGTGAGTTATTTGGAATAAAAAAAAGCCGTCGAGAAGTTCCCGACGGCTTGTATTATTTAAGATTGCAATATTATACTACACCTTGTGCAATCATTGCATCAGCAACTTTTACGAAACCACCGATATTAGCACCTTTTACGTAGTCAATGTAATCACCTTCTTTACCCCATTCAACACATGTAGAGTGAATGTCTTTCATAATTTGGTGAAGTTTTTCATTAACTTCTTCACGTGTCCAACCAAAACGCATTGAGTTTTGACTCATTTCAAGACCAGAAACAGCAACACCACCTGCATTAGCAGCTTTACCTAAACCGTAAAGAATCTTAGCATTTTGATAAACAGTAATAGCTTCAGGTGAAGATGGCATATTCGCACCTTCTGAAACTACGAAGCAACCATTTTCCATAAGCATTTTTGCTTCTTCTTCGTTTACTTCATTTTGAGTAGCACATGGCATAGCTACATCACATTTAACCTCCCATGGGCGTTTTCCTGGGAAGAAATCAGCACCATATTTATCAGCGTATTCTTTGATACGTCCACGTTTAACATTTTTAAGCTCCATAACGAAGGCTAATTTCTCAGCATCGATACCGTCTTTGTCATAAATATATCCTGATGAATCAGAAAGTGTAACAACTTTAGCACCAAATTCAGTAGCTTTTTCACAAGCATACTGAGCAACATTACCTGAACCAGAAATAGTACAAACTTTACCTTTCATACTGTCACCGCGAGTTTTTAGCATCTCTTCTGCAAAATATACAGTACCGTAACCTGTGGCTTCAGGACGAATTAATGAACCACCCCATTCAATACCTTTACCAGTAAGAACGCCTGTAAATTCATTTCTTAATTTTTTGTACATACCGAATAGGAATCCAATTTCACGTCCACCAACTCCAATATCACCGGCAGGAACGTCAGTATTAGGACCAATGTGACGGAATAGTTCAGCCATAAAACTTTGTGTAAAACGCATTACTTCATTGTCGGATTTTCCTTTAGGATCGAAATCTGATCCACCTTTACCACCACCCATTGGAAGAGTAGTTAGTGAGTTTTTAAATACTTGCTCAAATGCAAGAAACTTAAGGATACCTAAATTTACTGTTGGGTGAAAACGAAGTCCACCTTTATATGGTCCAATTGCGCTATTCATTTCAATACGAAAACCACGATTTACTTGTACTTCTCCTTTGTCATCCAACCATGGAACACGGAACATAAGTACTCTTTCTGGTTCAACGATTCTGTCCAGAATTTTAGCATCTGCATATTGAGGATTCTCGTCAATAAAAGGAATAATTGATTCAACTACTTCGTGAACTGCTTGATGAAATTCAACTTCACTTGGGTTTTTAGCAATAACTTTAGCCATAAAGTCATTGATCTTTTGTTCATAAACGTTTGACATTTTAATATGTTTTTGTTAGACAATTATAAATTTCGTGATTCAATATTAATAACAATTATGCTACAATTGTCCATTAATTGCCTTATTTGGGTGTATCACTTACAAGATTAGGTGAATCACGTAGAGAGCCTGTATGCATCTCTGTCAAATTGCTTGTTATCAGGCTTGTAAAGGGGTAAATAGTATGGCATAAAAATTAACCGAATCTGTAATATATAGGTAGCTAGGTGTTTATAGTAATAAAGATATCTTAAAAAATGAAATCCAAATATTATTTACTGGAACTATCGGTAATCTTCCTAAATATTTTTACTTCATAATTATATCCCCCAAGTACGATTACTGGTTCAGGAGGGGTAAAAGTCTCTATTAGCTCGAGGTTTTTATCAGATAATAGAATATTAAGGGGGGTACGACCTTCGTTCGGCCCAAAATGTGAATCCCATATTAATAAGCTATTATCTGGCATCCCAAGAGATGGTTTCATCTTATTAACTACCCCAAGTTGACAAACATTTATGTTATAAGGATCAATTCCCATTGAATATGGTACAAATGGGTCATAATAGAATATTTTATCTTTCGCAAGATCATTATTTATAATAAATCCAGATGACTCAGTAATTAGCTGTTGTTGCTTGCTTAAATTGAAACCTGATTGATGTGTTGCAATTCCCAGCATAAACATCCAAAATAATGAACCATACGTAAAAAACTTTGCTGCCTTATTATTTAATCTACTTATTTGGTCAATTAAAAAGCTAAAACCAATAAATGCTGTTAATGCAGCCAGCGGAGTAACAGAACCCATTACTCTTACCAAGCCAAGGGAGTTCCCAATTCCCTTCCACCATACATAAGAATGTGCCGAGAGAAAAACGATATATGATCCTACGACTAATAATATAAAGAAAAAACTATCATTTAGTTTGAGTCCTTCAGTTTTAACCCATCTATGGATAATGATAATTAATCCAAGTGGCAACAAATACCCAATGGGATAGCCTAGTATTCCTCGTGTATCACCAATAAAATGAAGTATGGACCCACTTCCATAAATATCTCCTGCATCTCCCATATATGGCATTTGTGTAATAAGCCACCAAAAGTCTTTATATATTGGATATCCCAGTAGACTTATAAAAAGAAAACCAATGGAAAGTAGAGGAATTGTTAGATATTTCTTTTTTAGCAAATATGCAGTTAGAAAAACTGGTATTAGTACTATTCCTTCATTTCTGATAAGTGGCGTAAATGAAAGAATAATTGCTGATAAATAATATTTCTTCTTAAAAAACAGAAGTATTGAAAGGGTTATGAAAAAACTATATAGTACCTCGGTTAATGGAGTAAAAATAAGGATGAAGTAGATTGGTGTAAAAATCACAAAAAACATACTAAGTAAGGCACGTTTAAATTTGAATTCAACAGCAATTCTCCAAATTATTATACCTGTTGCAATACCAAAAATAAGGTTAAAAATACGAGCACCATTCATCCCAAATTGAGCCATTGGTGAAATTAGTATTGTAAATAGTGGTTTTCCCCAATGATCGAAAAGTAGATGTGGATGCTCCCAGCCCCAATAAGCAAGATTGAAATGCTGTGTTGAATCACCTCCTCCAAAACTATTTTGTGTGGTGAAAATGGTAATGATACCTGCGATAAAACCAATTGAGGTTATTATAAGTAACAATGACTTGCTCTTTTTTGGAGAAGGGTCCGTCAGTGTTTTTTTGTTTAACATCATTAATTTATGTTCTTATGAATTATACTTGAAAAATATTTTTTGCGTTATGTTTTTAATAACCTTTGTGACTATAATTGCAAATTTATTAAATACTAAACATATTCAGCTTTGATATTCAAATCATTAAAAATAACCCTTATTTGTTTAGTTGTTATGAGTATTTCCCTAGTTGGATTCACACAAAAAACAAATGTAGTAGAATATATTTTTCTGGGACATACCGCTCAAAGTGGTGCTCCAAATAACATTGATTTCAGAGCCGAGGCATTAGATTATTCTAAGTATGAAGGGGTGTGGCATGGAGGTGATATATGTACAACAACATTGCTGGAATATTCAACTATTCAATATTTGGATAATATATTTGGACTAAGTAATCCAGAATCACATTGGTCAATGGGGAATCATGATTGGCGGATAGGTAACATCGAGTGGTACAAAGAAATAACAAATAGAAATACTTATTACGCTTATTGTAGTAATAGCATTACAAGAATTGTAATTAACACCAACATCGTTCCCACAAATTGTGAGATGTTGGATGATCAGTATGAAATGATATCAAATGTTTGTGACACAATATCAGAATCAGGTTACCTTGTTCTTATTCCTCATCACGGACTTTGGAGAGGCGTTCAAAATATACCTGCCCCAATTAGTGTTGGACATAGTGATCTTGTTTATTGGAATTCCAATTGCTATGATGTAAATAGCACTTTTGTAAACACCATTTATCCTAAGCTTGTTGATGCTCAAAATAGGGGGGTTCAAGTAATCTATTTATATGGCGACATGGGTGCTCAACGTAAGAAATTTGATGCCACAACAGATGATGGGATTCATTTTCTAGGGTGTGGACTTCATAGTAATGAACCGGAAGATAATGTGCTGATATTCAGGTATGATCAAGATTTAAAGGAGCTTGGTTATCAATTCCATAATCTCGATTCTCTTTATCAATTAACCAAATAATGTGTGGTTATTTTATGGCTAGCTTCCCTGTAATCTGTTTATTAGTAACTAAGTTTTTAAGAATATAAATGTAAAAGCCAGGAGGTAGCAATTCCACACTAAAATTTGGCTGAGAAGAATCTAATATATAGCTTGCCACACTAATACCAGAGATATTTACAATTTCCATTGAGTATCTGTCAATATTCCCATCTGAGATATTTAGCCTACCTTCTGTATCCATAGGGTTTGGTAAAACATTGTAACTATTTGCTAACAAGTCATTTGTGTCAGTGAAAGATTCAATCTCACCGTTACTACTTATTTTCACAAAAAGTATATCCGTATCGCAATCTACAGATGTTGTTGTTCCAATTATTGCACACCCATTGTCTGCTGTAGAAATTATATCATATCCGTAATCTGAATATTCTTTACCAATTGTTATGGACCAAATTTCTTCACCTAGATCATCTATTTTAATTAAATAGATGTCAGTGTTTCCTTGCTGGGCATAGCTTTTTGTTGTCCCTAACAGGTATGTGCTTCCTTCATTATTCTTAGCCATAGAAATGCCATAATCAAATTCAGCACCTCCAAAAGTAGTATTCCAAATCTCATTTCCTTGGTTGTTAATCTTTGTTAGATACATATCAAAGCTACCTTCTCCATAGCTTTGTGTAGAGCCAAATAGTAAATAGCCATCTCCATCGGGAAGAATTGAATAACCAAGATCATGACCATCTAAACCATATATGAAATTGTCAAGTACATTTCCTTCAACATCAATTTTAAGAACCCACATATCAGCATCGTGGGTTTTATATGTTGCATGAACATCATCGAAAAATCCATTTTTTGACCCAATTATTAAGAAATTACCTTCTGAATCTTCTGTGACGTCCATGGCATATTCGTCATATTCAAAACCATAGGTATTATCCCAAATTATATTGCCCTGTTTATCAGTCATTATCAAGTAAACACCTCCATATATATCAATGCTTCTTGAGTAACCAATAAATAATAGTTTGTCGGTAGAGGTTTCAATAATATCAAAACAATTGTCTAGCAATCCTATTCCGAAAGATTTTTCAGTTATTACATTGCCCTGTGTATCGACTTTTAATAAATAGATACCGCCTTTTCCATGATCATATGACCATGATTCACCACAAATTACATAACCATCATCAACAGTGATAATAGATCTAGCAAAATCCTGATGGCTGGAGCCAATTACTTTTGTCCAAACTGTTTGATAGAATTCATTGATCTTAATGAGGTATATATCATTTGATCCCGATCCATAGCTTCGTGTGTTTCCTGCAAGAATTATTCCTCCATCAGTTGAATGAGTAAGGCATAATCCAGACTCTGTATTGGTTCCTCCATATGTTAAACCCGAAGTTCCCTGAGAAAATAACATATTTGATGAAACCAAAAATATAATGAAAACGCTGCTTATTTGTATTATTTTCTTGCTCATTTCTAAATTTAAAACTCAACAATATCTAAAAAGAAAAATATTAACGATTAGATTGTTTTAATTACCTTTGCTGGTTGCGTAAAAGTACTAATTATTATAATTGAATAGGTTGATTTTAGGTTTAAAAAATAAAGGTCCATTTCTCTTTTTATATGTGATTACCTTTATAATTATTACGTCTTCATGTATGCGAATAGGTGATTTTCCCGTAGATAGAAAAGTTGTATGTGATGCTGAGATTCTTACTAATAAAGGTGATAAATTTATTGGGCAAAATGATCCAAAAGCAATTTTTAAGGGAGGTAATTTACAAACCAACAAAGAAGCTTATTCTGGCAAGTACTCGGTTTTAACAGTGCCCAAAACAAAAGCATTTGCATTGGCTTTCGAGATAAATAGAATTGAACCCGATGCGTATTTAGAAGTATCAGTTTGGCGTAAATCTAAAGATGGACTGGGTAATCTTGTTGTGGCTGCTGATAATGTAAACGACTTATATCTTGCAACGAAAGAGCCAACAGTTATTGAAGGAAATGGTTGGGAAAAATTGGAAATGGAAATATATACTCCTCCAAATTACGGAGGTGGCAAATTAAAGATATATGTTTGGAATAATGGTTCTGATAGTGTCTATTTTGATGACTTAATTATACATCGTAAAAAGCTTAAATCTTATCCAAACTTAGATTATTCTCAAGGTATCAACCTTGTAATTGACACTTCTGATTTTCTTAAAATCATGAAGAAAAGAAGGGAAGCTTTTGTAGGTGGAATTTTACAGGTATCAGATAATGACTGGATAAAAGGTATTGTAGTTGAGAATGATGTGGCAAAGAAGGCCAAGATGAGGTTAAAAGGCGATTGGCTAGATCATCTTTGGGGCGATAAATGGTCGTACAGAGTTAAGATGCGAAAGCAGAATACATTTAACAGGATGAGAACCTTCTCATTACAAACACCTTCAGCACGTAATTATCTATTGGAGTGGCTTACTCATAAACTATATCATAAATTCGATATGCTTACAACAAGATATGGTTTTATTCCTCTTTCATTCAATGGACAACCACGGGGTTTATATGTTTGGGAGGAACATTTTGTAAAACAATTACCTGAGTGGAATAATAGACGCGAAGGTCCCATAGTTAAATTTTCTGAGGATTCATTTTGGCAAGTGCAAAAGCAAAACATCAATCATAAAAAGTGGCCTAATTTTCCTTATTATTATTCCTCGATTATCGAGCCTTTTGGCCAAACACGAACTCTAGAAAGTCCTGCTCTTCGTTCTCAATTTAATAGTGCTTTAAAACTGATGGAGCAATATAAGTATCAAACTAAGCCTGCAAGTCAGATATTTGATGTGGATAAGCTGGCTAGTTATTATGCAATGTTGGATCTTACTCATGCTCGTCATGGGATGACATGGCATAATCAACGATTCTATTATAATCCTGTTATTTGTAAGCTTGAGCCAATTGCTTTTGATGGTTATACAAGTCATGATGATATCGATTTTACGATTAACGATAACATGGCTTATAAAGCATTCACAACTACAAAACCAATGATTCCTCAAGATAGATTAATACTTAATTTATTTACCGATACCATATTCCTGACTAGTTATTTAAACTATTTGGAAATTTTTAGTAATGAGGAGATGTTAGATCAATTTGCAAACTCATTAGAGGCAGAAATAAGTTATTACGATTCGCTTTTAAAACTCGAATTCCCAAAGTATCATTATGAAAGTTCCTTCCTAAAGAAAAGTGCTGCTGGTATAAGAGCTTATCTTCCCGATCTTAAAGGTCTTATAAATAATACATTGGATGAGGGAAACTTTACCATCGATAGGGAAATTGAATATTATTACGATAGCAGTTTGTATGAAAAAACACCTGAGTTTTTTGTAGGTGCTTATGCAGAAGGTTTTGCAGATGAGAAGTTAGTGTTGAAGGTTAATAATTACTTTTTGAGAGATATAGAACTAATTGGAACAGGAATTGACGAAAAGCTTATAACAGAGTTTTTCGATGAGAAACCAGCCATGAAAGCATTTGTAAGTAATGAAACCAGTATGATGGTTCAAGTTGATTCTTCATCAAACTCCTTATTTTTTAAAGTTCGTGGAAGTGATGAACTATTTGCGATTCCATTTATTCCATGGTCATACCCAAAAGGAATTACACCACAGCAGGAGCTTATGGAGATGTCAAATCTGAATTATGAAATTATTGCTTCCATATCTGATAATAAGATTCAGATAAAAGACGGAAAATCAATAATCAGTGAACCCATTATAATTCCAAGTGGTTATGAGGTATATTTTCATGAAGGTACAGTTATTGATCTACTGGATAGTGCAATGATTATTTCTTATTCGCCTGTATATTTTAATGGAACAGTTGATAATCCTGTAATAGTTACAAGTTCTGACTTCAGCGGAAATGGTTTTACTGTTCTTCAGGCTGGTGAACAATCAAGGTTAACTAATACTGTTTTTGAGAATTTAAATACTCTAAATTACAAGACATGGACATTAACCGGAGCACTTACTTTTTATGAGTCAGATGTTATGCTAGATAATGTGAAATTTTATCGCAATCAATGTGAGGATGCACTAAATATTATTCGTTCCGAATTTACTGTAGTTAACTCATCATTTGATTTCACCTTCGCAGATGCTTTTGATGCAGATTTTTGTTCAGGGGAGATTAGTTTTTCAACTTTTCAGAATATTGGAAATGATGCTATGGATTTCTCAGGTAGTACCATCTTGATTTCAAATACAAGTGTATTAAGCGCTAATGATAAAGGTGTTAGCGGTGGTGAAGATTCAAAGGTCAGGGTAATAAACTCAAATATTTATAGATCAAATATTGGAATTGCTTCCAAAGACTTATCAGTTGTTGAAGTTGAAAACTCAAATATTGAGTTCTGTAATTATGGAGTTGTTTTATTACAGAAAAAACCTGAATTTGGTCCATCGGGAATGATACTAAATAAGACAGTAATAAAAGACTATAAAACTAGGATGCTTATCGAAGAGGGCTCATATGTTATTGTTGATAATAGTAGGGTTGAAGGCACCAAAAAGAACCTAAGTGATGAGTTCTATTAAAAAGTTATTTTTGCCACAAATATAAATTTATGAATATAACAGATTTTATAAGTAAGATTGAAGAGGAATTTGAAGATTTACAACCAAATAGCTTGGTTCCAAGTGATGTGTTGCAAGAGAAATTCACCTGGGATTCAATAAATGCATTAATATTTTTAGCACATGTAAATGTTGAGTATGATGTTGAAATTACCGCAGAAGAATTAATTAAATCAATAACCGTGCAAGACTTATATGATTTGGTTAGCTCCAAAGTTCAAAACAAAGTATAATGGCTATTTTTCAGGTTCCAAATATTAGTATTGCCGGTATCTCGGCTTGTGTACCTGAAACTGAATTTCATAATAAGAATTACGATTGGATAACTGAGAAAGAGCGCGAAACTCTTATAAAAACAATTGGAGTTGAAAGCAAACGACATGCACAAAAAGGAACAACAACTTCTGATTTATGCCTAGTTGCTGCTGAAAAGCTAATTGATGAGCTTAAGTGGGAGAGGTCTGAGATCGACCTA
>CALCGQ010000171.1 GCA_937901015.1 uncultured Bacteroidota bacterium
CATCAAAAGGGTGTTTAACACCAGCTATTTCCTGATATTTTTCATGTCCCTTTCCGGCTATTAATATCATATCTCCGGATCGAGCAATATTGAATGCAGTTGTTATGGCTTCCCGTCGGTCGGAGATTACCATTGTGTTCTTTTTACTAGCAGGATCAATTCCAGCTTTCATATCTTCCAATATGGAAAGAGGGTCTTCGTTTCGGGGATTATCAGAAGTGAGTATGACTCTGTTGCTCAGAAGTGTTGCCACCTTTGCCATCAGTGGTCGTTTAGATCCATCCCTGTTCCCACCTGCACCTACCACGGTTATTAATTCTTCATTATGTGTTCGAATGGAGTTTAATGTTGTGAGTATGTTTTCCAGCGCATCAGGGGTATGAGCATAGTCAATAATGGCAGTGATACCTGCTGCTGATCTTACCACATCAAATCTGCCCTCAGCACCTTTTAATTTGCTGATGCTAACCAATATTGCTTCTTTATCCTGTTCTAGAAGTCTGGCTGTTGCATATACTGAAAGGATATTATATGCATTGAAATTTCCGGATAGTAGAGAATAAACTTCATGGCTATCTACTTTCATCATCATACCTTCAAGACTGTTCTCAATAACCTTTCCTTTATATGTTGCCATATTCTTAATACCATATGAATACTTCTTAGCAAGTGTATTCTGAAGCATTACATCACCATTTTTGTCATCCGCATTGGTAAGGGCAAAAGCACTGGATGGTAGCTTGTCGAAGAATCCTTTTTTAGCTTTTATATATTCTTTGAAAGTCCCGTGATAATCCAGATGATCATGTGTGATATTTGTAAATAAACCACCACTAAATTTTAATCCAGCAATTCTGTGTTGAGAAACAGAATGTGAGCTTACTTCCATAAAAACATAATCGCATCCGTCATTAAGCATGTCAACTAGTAGCTCATTAATTTTTATGGAATCCGGAGTTGTATGAGTGCTTGGGATTATGGTATCATTGATTTTATTCTGAATTGTGGATAATAAACCAACTCCATATCCAAGATCCATAAAAAGCTGATACAATAATGTGGCTATTGTTGTTTTACCATTTGTTCCTGTAACTCCTATTAATGATAGTCTTTCAGATGGATTATCAAAATAGTTGGCAGCGATATATCCCAGTGCTTCAGAACTATTATTGGCAATGGCAAAAGTTACATTGGAATCTAACTTACTTGGTAATTTTTCACATACGATAGCAGATGCTCCTTTATTGATAGCTGATTCAATAAAGTCATGACCATTAACCTGTGTTCCTACAGTTGCAACGAACAAGGATCCTGCTACAACCTTGCGAGAGTCAAACTCAACAGAATCGATAACCATATCAGTTGATCCAATGATCTCTGTGATCCCGGCACGATAAAGTATGTCTTGTAGACTTTTCATTTAATATTAATAATTACCAAGTTGAAGTGATATTTTTGTATTCTCATTAATTGCTTTTCCAGCCCTTATGGATTGACGTATAACTTTACCTCTTCCTGAAATTGTAGTTTCAATACCTGCGTTTTCAAGAATGTATATGGCGTCTTTGGCCTTCATACCCACTACGTTTGGAACTAGGTTTGTGTTAAAAGCAATTTCTTCAAGTAATAGAACATCGTCGTTGTTTGATGCTTTGGTCCAGTTACCGGTTGTAGGGAAATTTATCTCATCTTCTATATTAAGGTCACTATAGATTGTCTTAAGATCATTAAGCCAAATGGTCTTGTTAGGAAGAGGCAGCTCTATAATGTCGGAGGCAATTCCTTCGTTGTATTCATTTGCTATGATTGTGGAGTATAGATTGTCAGCCACATCTCTAAAAACTGGTGCTGCTACACTTCCTCCATAGTATTTTCCTGCACTCGGATTATTAACAACAACAATCATTGAATAACGAGGATCATCAGCTGGAAAATACCCTACAAATGATGCGTTGTAATTGCGTTTATTGTATTTTCCTCCAACTGCTATTTGTGCTGTTCCTGTTTTACCTGCTGCACTATATGGGCTATTTTTAAATACCCGCTTTGCGGTTCCTCTAAGTACAACTCCTTCAAGAAGTGACTTAGCCGAATCTACCGTGCTTTGAGATACTATTTGACTATTAATAACTTCAGTATCAAACTTTTCTATAATAGCACCACCTTCTTTAATAGCTGAAACAAACATTGGTTTAACCATTACACCGTTATTTGCTATTGCATTGTAATATGCAAGTGTTTGCAGCGGTGTTATTGTTAATTCATAACCAATTGACATCCATGGTAAGGAAGTGCCGTACCATGTTTTCTTTTTTGATGGATGTTTTATTTGCGGAATTCCTTCACCTTTTATTTTCAGGCCAATGGGCTCATTTATCGACATGCTATAAAGCCTATCGATATAATCAGAGGGTTGTTCTTTATAAGATTCATAGATTATTCTTGAGATGCCCACATTTGAAGAATGCTCAAAAGCATCACGAACAGTTATTCTGCCATTGCCAATTTTGTGAACATCTTTCATCTCACGGCTGTAGTATCTAGTATATCCTTCGCCAGTGAAAAGGCTATCGGTTAGATTTACTTTACCATCTTCCAAAGCAGCCAGAATTGAAGCTAATTTGAATGTAGACCCTGGTTCAATACTCTCACCAATGGCATAATTATAGATTTCTTTATACTTACTATCAGTACTGTCGTATCTTAGGTTTGCTACAGCAATAATGTGGCCTGTGCTTACTTCCATTACAATTGCACAACCCTGAAATGCTTCATTTTTAATCAACTCGCTAAGTAGAGATGATTCGGTAACATCTTGTACATGAATGTCGATGGTTGATACAACGTCAAGGCCGTCCTTTGGTTCAACTTCATTATCATCATGAATAGGTATCCAGTCACCATGATTAATCCTACGCATCACCATTTTGCCATTTTTCCCGGTAAGGACATCAGTGTAGGCACCTTCAAGACCAACATAGAGGTTTTCCTTTTCAACCACATAACCAATTGTTCGGGCAGCAAGCTCGTTGTATGGTTTAGCTCTACGGGTTTTTTGAATGGCAATCAAACCTCCTCTATATTTTCCATTTCTTAGAATAGGAAGCTTCTTTATTTGTTTAAGCTGTTCGTAATTTGCCCTTCTAACAAGAAGAAAATACCGGTTACCTTTGTTACGAGCTCTTATAAGATCCTTTTTTGTTTTTTGTTTTGATGTATTAAGAATCATTGATAATCCGGTTGCGATTGAGTCAACTTTGGAGTTGAATTGAGCTTTAGATATATGGGGGGAAGAGACATCAAATCTGACCTCAAAAATTGGTACTGAAGTTGCAAGAAGGCTACCTTTCTTATCTAGAATATTACCTCGGTTAGCTTCCAGATCAAAAACTTTTAGCTCCTGAGTTTGTGCTTTTGCACTTAATTCAGCACCTTCTTTAACCTGAATGTATACAATCTTGGCTATGATGGCCACACCAAAGACCAGTATACCGAAGTAAACCAGATAAACACGCCATAATATGTCCTTCTTGATGTCGATCACTTTATCTTTATAATTTTTACAGGTTGCTTATTCTTCTTAATTCCTCTTTTCTCAAGTTTTTTCTCTATTTGTGATTGCTTCTCAATGTGCATCAGTTGTGTCTTTACACTGATATACTCATATCTTAGTTCTTTAAGGTCTTTACGGAGTTTGTTGATCTCCCGTATATTGTTTTCTGCGTAGTAGTTATTAGCTATATAGATG